>CAZLYS010000008.1:0-15872 GCA_964563415.1 uncultured Halomicronema sp. | reverse complement strand
ATCGTGCCTCAAGACATCACCTTATTCTCTGGTAATATCGCTCAAAATATTGCCTATGGAGAGATTCAGCCAAATTTTGATCGCATTGAGGCCGCTGCTCAACTGGCAAATGCCCACACCTTCGTCACGCAGTTTTCCCAGGGATATCACACTTGGGTTGGCGAGCGTGGAGTGAATCTATCCGGTGGGCAACGCCAGCGGATTGCGATCGCCCGCGCCCTCTATTTTGATCCTCGCATTCTGATTCTCGATGAAGCGACTTCCGCGTTGGATTCGGAGTCGGAAGCCCTGGTGCAGGAAGCCCTGGACCGGGCGATGAACAACCGCACAGTTTTTGTGATTGCTCACCGTCTTAGCACCGTCCGCGAAGCCGACCGCATCATCTTTCTCGAAAAAGGCACGATCGCTGAATCGGGTACCCATGATGAACTTCTCAGCTACGGCCAGCGTTATGCCCAGTTCTACGCTCAGCAGTTCAAAGCTTGAGATCTGAACCCTCTGTTCAATCAGGTGCAATACGACAAGCGACGAGCCGAGTGCCTTGCTATCTCGTGCTCGTCGCTACATCAATCTCGTGTGTAATTATTCGTAGAGCCAGTCCTTAGTTGCAAGAGTCCAACTGGCGAGTTCTGCCTCATGGAACCACAGCGCAATTTCCCGCTGAGCTGTTTCGACTGCGTCGGAGCCGTGAATTAAGTTGCGGCCAATGGTGATACCAAAGTCACCGCGAATGGTTCCTGGGGGTGAGGAAATCGGATTGGTAGCACCGATCAGGGTCCGCGCCGAAGCCACTACACTTTCGCCTTCCCAAACCATCGCCACAACTGGGCTGGAGGTAATGAAATCAACCAGGCCACCAAAAAAGGGCTTGTCTTTATGAACGTCGTAATGCTTCTCAGCAAGTTCGCGAGAAACTGCCATCAATTTCATGCCAATGAGCGTGAAACCTTTGCTTTCAAAGCGGCTAATCACATCACCGATGAGGCCACGCTGCACTCCGTCGGGCTTGATCATAATAAACGTGCGTTCCACAGATCCGAACTCCTAACATGCGGATAATCTTTTCTATGCTGGTTAAGAAAGGGACGTTTGTAAAGGTTCGGCAGTGACAAATTATCTGGGATGTCGGGTGCTGACTCTCAAGAGTGCAATTCGGCATAGCATGGATGCATCCGCATTGTTTGCTCTGTACACATCACACTCACTAACGACTTGGCTATGACCTTTGATGTAATTCTCAGCAATTTGAAGGGGGGACTGATCGTTTCTTGCCAGGCTCCAGTCGGCTCGCCCTTACACGATTCTAAGGTGATTGCTGCGATGGCTGAGGCGTCAGTCAACCAGGGCGCGATCGCGGTTCGAATTGACAGCCCTGCCCACATTGCGGCTGTCCGAGAACGGGTTTCAGTTCCCATTATTGGTTTGTGGAAGCAAGTGATATCCGGTTCTGAGGTATACATTACGCCGCAGTTTTATCATGCCCAAGCGGTGGCTGAAGCTGGGGCCGATGTGATTGCGATCGATGCTACTGAGCGCCCAAGACCCGGCAATGAAATCCTTCCCGACTTGGTTAAACAAATCCGTACTGAGCTGGACAAGCCAGTCATGGCAGATATTGACACGCTAGCCTCAGCTGAGGCGGCAGTTGTGGCTGGTGTTGATATTCTGGGCACGACGCTATATGGCTATACCGACGCTACTAAAACCTGCAATCCACCTGGTTTTGAGCTGTTGAGTGATTTGACTGCTAAATTTGCTATCCCTTGCATTTGTGAAGGCGGTATCGCCTCCCCAACAGCAGCCCGTCAAGCGATTGATCTAGGAGCTGATGCAGTGGTTGTCGGCACTGCCATCACGGGTATCGACATTTTGGTACAGCGTTATCAAGCTGCCCTGTCATCACCTTAGCTATCGGGTTCTGTCTGGGATGCCTCACCATCAACATAGGTGACGTTGATTTGAATCTGTTGCTCATACAGGCGGTTCATCCACCTGGGGTCGAGATTGAGGTGATACATCAATTTGAGCGTTTGATTCATCAAGGCTTGACGGTAAACGCCACGATCGCGGTAGCGACGCGCCGATGTCACTATGCGACCAGCGAGTATCAAAGGCGCTCCATGTTGACGCAACTGCTGGCTCAAAGCCGTGTCTTCAAAAATGTCCATGTCGGGTACCCCGCCGATCGCGTCGAGCAGCGATCGCCGCACCGCCACACAATGGTCAAGATATAAAATCTGTCCCCAGCGTGGACGGATGATAGACGAGTACCAAGAGGTGTAACGCAGCAGCCAATGCTCTAAATCAAACTGATGATGGAAACCACTCCACATGACAGTGGGCTCTTGAAAGGCTTTTTCAATTTGAATGAGGGCGATTTCCTGAGGAAGGAGGGTCGCCGGATGATGCAGCAGCACGATCTCTCCTTGGCTAGCCTGGATGCCGATATTCAGGCGTTGTGCCCGATTTTTAGCATCCGCTTCAATCACGCAAATCTGAGGTGCGGCTTGTAGCAATGCCAGGGTTTTGTCATTACTCGGACTGACCACTGCAATCAGTTCTTTGTCACCTTGCTGAGTCTGTAAGTTCTCAATAATCTTCGGCAAATAGCCGTGCCGTAACTCATTAACACAGGGCAATACAACTGAAATCACCGGCCAAACCTTAAACGAACCATACACACTCTAGAAGTAAAGCTTAAGCAATCTCATCCCCTAGAGAAAATCGTTTACGCTGCAACCGCAAGCCTCATTTTCCCTGCTTGATTGCTATGACCACTGTGCAGATTGAAATTCATGCGGATCGCCCCGCTCTCGTTGCTCGCTCACTAGAGTTAGTGCAGGCGCGTATTCGCACCGCTGTAGCGGAACATGGCCGCTGTACGATCGCCCTCGCTGGTGGCAGTACCCCCAAGCCTCTTTACGAAGGATTGGCGCAATTAAATCTCCCCTGGTCAAATATCCATATCTTTTGGGGCGATGAACGTTACGTGCCTATCGATCATCCCGACAGCAATGCGGGTATGGCCAAAGCCGCCTGGTTGGATCAGGTTCCCATCCCCACCACCCAAATCCACATCATGCCAACGCATTTGGCAGATCCTGCCGAGGCTGCTAATGCCTACGAAGCCTTACTCCAAGATTTGCTGGGATATCAACCCACCTTTGACATTGTGCTTTTGGGCATGGGGGATGACGGTCATACCTTATCCCTATTTCCCCATACGGCGGCGGTGAATGTGAGCGATCGCCTGGTCACAGTGGGTAATAAAGACGGTGCTCCTCGGATCACCCTAACCGCTCCAGTGGTGAACCAAAGCCGCTGCGTCCTGTTTTTGGTATCTGGCAGCAACAAGCAAGCGGCGCTTCGAGAGGTCTTTGCTCCCGAAGCCGATGACCTAGCCTTTCCTTCTCGCAAAATTCACCCTCAAGGTGAACTGTGGTGGCTCCTTGATGCCGCTGCGGGCGAAGCGATTAAGTCTTTGCCAGATGTGCAAGTTTGCTAGTACACCACCCCTTAACCGGCGCACTATAAAGTCCTAAAAGATGAGATTTGAAACGATTTATAAGGGTGGCAGGTGCGATCGTTTCTTCCGTGCTTTGGATCCTAAAATTGCGTTTCTTAAATTAATCCTCTAAACCCCGACCGGAATACCGGGGTTTATGGCAAGATAGCAATCGTGACTAAATTTGGTCACTTCACTTATTGACCTTTCAGATTCAGAGAGAGTTGCTTATGACGCTGCAATTAGGCGATACCGTACCTAATTTCACTCAACAGTCTTCCGAGGGTGAAATTAATTTTTATGACTGGGCTGGTGATAGTTGGGTGGTATTTTTCTCCCATCCGGCTGACTATACTCCCGTTTGCACCACTGAACTTGGGGAAGTCGCTAAGCTCAAGGGCGAATTTGCCAACCGTAATGCAAAAGTCATCGCGCTAAGCGTCGATGGTGTTGATTCTCATAAAGGCTGGATTGGCGATATTGATGAGACTCAAGGCACTGCCGTCAACTACCCTATCGTTGCCGACGAAGACAAAAAGGTATCTGACCTGTACGGCATGATTCATCCCAATGCCGATGCCAAGGTTACTGTGCGTACCGTTTTTGTGATTGACCCAAACAGAAAGCTGCGACTGACCATTACTTATCCCCCTAGCACCGGTCGTAACTTCCAGGAAATTTTGCGGGTGATCGATTCTTTGCAATTAACCGATAACTATAGCGTCGCAACTCCCGTGAATTGGAAGGATGGCGAAGATGTAGTGGTGTCTCCTAAAATTCCTACCGAGGAAGCTAAGCAGAAGTTTCCCAAGGGGGTTACTGAAATCAAGCCTTACCTGCGGATGACCCCTCAGCCTGACAAGTAAGCTAATACGGGTTTGACCGTCATAAATTAGTCACCATTAAGAGAAAGGGATGCGTTTCAACCCAGCATCCCTTTTTTGCTGCGTGACATTTAAGAGCCAATTGCGCGTTATCGGAGTATTGACGATATCACTTTGCAGCACGCCAATATATAGCCCTGTGCATTTTGGTCAAGTACATCCCGTTTGCTTGAGGGGAACAGGGAATAGGGAGTAGGGAACAGGGTGTGCTTGATTCGACTGCATGTCGCTATATATTTATCCCCCTCTTGCTGTCCAGTTCCTGCCTCTCTGATGCTTTGAGAATCGGTCTGAGGCTGAGTGTGGTCAAATCCCTTTACTGAGCTGCTTCATCAGCCCAAATTTGTTTGACTGCGGCGGCAATTCGGTTTAAGTCTTCGTCCAACAGGGGTGGCCAAGTCACGTTTTGGGCTTGTCCTTGGCGATAGAGTAATCGACTTTCATACGTCAGAATGAACAGCGCATAGCCGAGCGATCGCTCGATCGTCGGTTCATTTTTCAGTGACTGTGACAATGTCTTCAGTGCCAACAAAATCGAAGTCACTTGTCCGGGGATAGGTGCTTCACCTTGCCTTAAGCAATCGATAAAGGCGGTTTGTCCAGATGCCGGTGAGAGTGTTTGGGCCAGTATAAACCGACAGGCAGTGTCAAAATCCATAACTGCAAAATCCTCAGAGAAAACACGTGGAGATTGTTGCAAGTAGGGTGACTCGGGGCACTCTAGAGCCAACTTACTAATGAGCGATGTCTTCCATATTCATGGAGACTCTATCAAGAAACAGCCAAGTTCTGTAAGAAAACTGCGAACCCATATAGCGGTCACCCATGAAACTAGTAACGCTTACTAACATCGAAAACAGGCTCAGTTAGTTGACCGAAACAGCTGTTGATCGATTGAACCAGTATCTGAATATTCTGTCTATCCATATCAAACTCAAATTCTTGGATTGACTAATTTTTGTTCTTGATGGCCTGCCCTTGACGGTTGAAACTCTTATGAATGCATCCCTTAATCCAATCCCTTTTGTTGATCTTTCGTGGCAACATAATCAAATTCAAGATCAGATTCAGGCAGCGTTAGCAGCCGTCTTGAGTCGAGGTGATTTTGTATTGGGGCAAGCTGTCCAAGAGCTAGAAACAGCATTTGCTGAAGCCTCGGGTGCTCAGTGTGGTGTGGGAGTGGCTTGTGGGACTGATGCGATCGCACTGGGGTTGTCTGCTTGCGGCATTGGCAAAGGCGATGAAGTCATACTGCCAGTGAATACTTTTGTCGCGACGCTGATTGGTATTTTGCGCAGTGGAGCTACTCCAGTATTTGTCGATTGTGATCGTGATACAGCCTTGCTGGATTTAGAGGCCGCTGAAGCGGCGGTCACCCTGAAAACTCGTGCTGTGATTCCAGTGCATTTGTATGGGCAAATGGTCTCGCCGAGTGGCCTTAAAGCTTTGGCAGGGCGTCATAATCTGTTGATTTTTGAAGATGCCGCCCAAGCCCATTTGGCAGAGCGCGAAGGCATGCGAGCGGGTAGCGTGGGAACTGCCGCTGCTTTTAGCTTTTATCCCAGTAAAAATTTGGGGGCGATTGGCGATGGGGGAATGTTGCTCACCCAAGCGGCATTGATAGCTGAAACGGCGAGATCGCTCCGTAACTATGGTGCAGTGCGCAAATATTTTCATACCGAACCTCAGGGTACTAATAGTCGTCTGGATACCCTTCAGGCTGCCGTTTTAGCCTTGAAGCTACCGTTTTTGATGGACTGGAATCAGGCCCGCAACCAAATTGCTCAACACTACGATGAGCGTCTGTCGGCATTGCGAGAGTTTGGCATCATTCCCATGCGGAACGATAGCGGTACCGGCCATGTGTATCACCTGTACGTGCTCCGGATAACTACCGACTGTCCTATTGACCGCACAGCGCTGCAACTAGCACTGCAAGAGAAACAAATTCAAAGCGGCATCCACTATCCCGTGCCTTGCCATCTGCAACCTGCCTTTCAGTTCTTGGGGTATCAACCTGGTGCATTTCCTGTTGCTGAGAGTCTATCTCAAGAGATCCTTTCTTTGCCCATGTATCCTGGCATGACGCTGGAGCAAGCTGATCAGGTGGTCGATGCGATCACCCAAGCGGTAAATCAGGAGACTGCTACTACTGAATCGTTAACCGCACTATCTGCATAGAAAATCAATGACTTTAAGTACTCCTGCACTAAAACCTCGTTGGTCTCTTTCGCCGTTAGCGATCGCCATTATTGGCCTACTAACCGTCATCTATGCGCCTTTACTTTGGCATTGGGTCGACGGTTGGCTCAATAAATCTATCAGTATTCAGCACGAGTATTTTAGCCATGGGCTCATTGGGCTCCCCTTTGCAGTCTATTTGGCCTGGGGGCTGCGACCCAAATGGCAGGCTCTCCCTGACCGCCTACATCCGGCCGGATTGGGGTTACTCGCGATGGCCAGTGCCCTTTACATTAGCCAACTTCCCGACTGGATGAATATTTCTCTGCCGCTGATGCTGGCCGGGATTTGTATGACTCTCAAAGGCTGGCCTGGCCTAAAACTGATGGGAGTTCCCTTGGCATTGGTGGCACTAGCTACCCCCAGTCAACTCCCCTATCTAATCGAGCCTTACATTTTGCCGTTGCAGACCTTCATTGCCAGCGTCGCGGGCTTTTTGCTGATGCAAGGCGGCATTGATGTCACGGTGGATCAGATTTATCTGCGAGTCAACGATCAAATGGTGGAAGTTGCGCCTCACTGTGCTGGTCTCAAGATGTTATTCACCAGCTTATATGTCGCTTTAATGTTGATTTATTGGAACGATGTCTGGCGGTCTCGGTTGCGCACTATAGTTTTCCTCCTGGCTACTGTCGGCGTTAGTGTATCGGGCAACATTATTCGCAATACGCTGCTGAGCTATTTCCACGGGGTTGGCAATCGAGACGCTTTTGTTTGGCTGCACGATAGTTGGGGTGGTGATCTTTACTCAGCTTTGATGCTGCTGTCATTAATTTTTATTTTGCGGCTAATTCAAAAGTACGTGCCGCAGCGCTTATCTCTGGAAGTCAAGTCCGAAATGGCGGTCTAGCTCGCTGTCTACTACCGATAGGAGGCTCTCTTTATGACTGATGCCACTCAAAGTCGACCTAAACCACGCTCTATTGTTCAGTGGGGGCTGATTGTGGTGCTTGCAGCATTGGTGGCGATCGCGGTCCTCCCCAGTTATTTCAGCGGGCAATGGCCTTGGAGCAGCGACCTCCCTGTTCCTCATATTGCAGAACTCAGAGGGCTATTGACTGAACCGCTAGAAGTCCCAGGTTGGGAGCCGACCTTTCATCAAGAGGTTAATATTGGCCGTCACCCCTGGACCATCGCAGAATATCGTCGCTCTGGTGATGCGGGTGAATCAGGTGAGTCCTTCGGACTTTTGTTACGGCCTCAACGGTCAGGGGACCAGCAGCCAGAGGTCGAGTGGGTGGACTTGCGGGGGGCTCAAAGCTGGCAAGTCGATGATCGGCATACTGTCCGTTGGTTACTGGAAACACCGGATGCCGATGTCCCTGCGAACGTAACGACTCGTTACCTCCGCGGCATTGATGAACGCAATACTTTTGCCGTTATGCAATGGTATGCCTGGCCGAGCGGAGGACATTTTGCCCCTGGTAAATGGTTTTGGGCTGACCAATCTCAACAATGGCAGCAAGGACAAAGACTGCCTTGGGTGGCTGTGAGCATTTTGCTCCCAATTGAGCCGGTTGGCGATATCCGGGCTCATACAGAAGCTGTCACGGAGATTGCGCAATCAGTACAACAGGGGCTGCTATCATCCACCTTTAGGGCTGAGTGATTACTCTCAGATTAGTCGTATTCGTGGAACCATCCCGAACGCTATTCCTGGGGCTGAAAAAAGATAAACAAGAAGACGTGTACGAAAGTTGCAGAGTCTTCTAGCGTTCCTAGACCCTATTTGAATTTAGTATTTAGACCGAATGGGATGTGTATGGCTGCGACCAACTGTGACCAACTGAAGATTTTCCTCCGCTCATGCCGGTGGCTGACGGCTGGTACCTTGTCTGCGGTATTAATTACAGGTGGGGCAATAGATGCGATCGCGGCGAATGGACGTAGTTACTGGAAAGACACTGTTCCTAATGGATGGAGAGTTGCCGATAATGACTATTTGCAGGAATATTACGTCAAATCTGCCCAATCGTTGAGCAGTCCTACCGGCGAGGCTACACTGTTTGATTCCTCAGGGACGACCAGCCAATCGATCCCTGCCGACACCAGTGACGATATCACTCCAGCCTCTGAGTTCACTCCTGACCCCAACTTTACAGCACCTTTACCTGGGCCAACTGAGCCGCTTCCAGCACCAGGGGTTGATCAGCTTATTGATAGTGTTTTGGGCAGACCACAAGAACCTGACTTTGATACCTATCGGCTAGGACCAGGAGATTCTTTTTTCGTCAATGTGCGTCAATTTCCAGACCTAAGCTTTCAGGCTACGCTAGACATTCAGGGGAATGTCATTGTGCCACTAAAAGGGGTCGTTGCTTTCAATGGCTTGACACTGGACGAGTCAGAGGCCTTAATTACTCAAATCTATAATCAGTATGTCGTTGACCCAGATGTCAGCATGACATTAGTCGCTCAGCGAGGTGTTGAGGTGACGATTCTAGGTGAGGTTGTACGACCTGGTTACTATCCACTTGGCGCGCCACAAATTGCTGCCGCTCTGCTTTCCGCTGGAGGTACTACCAATACAGCTGACTTGCGATCAGTGATCGTTCAGCGACGCCTGCCTAGCGGTCAATTGCTAGAACAAAACATTGATCTGTTCACACCTTTGAAGGATGGAGATGCCCTTCCAGATGTCGCTCTACAGGATGGAGATGTCATTATGGTCGAGCGTCTTGATCCAGAAGCTTTAGATGAATACGATCAGGCATTAGTGTCCCGCTCAACACTGGCAACCCCTACGATTACTATTCGGCTTTTGAACTATGGCAATACAGGCTCACTCTCAGCTATTGATCTTCCTAACGGCAGTCGCTTTGTCGATGCGTTAGTTAGAGCGGGTGTTAACCCAGACGTTTCTAACTTGGGCCAAATTGCTCTAGTACGGTTCGATGAAACAGCTGGACGGGCCGTTACCACAACCCTCGACGGCAATGATGCTTTTCGAGGAATTCCAGCCGAAAACCCACCACTCCAGCAGAATGACGTGATTATTGTCAACCGCTCATTGCTCGCTAGGGTGACTTATGCTCTTAATACGTTCACTCAGCCATTCAGAGACGTTCTCGGATTTCTACTCTTCTTTGACTCATTAGCCGATTCTGCTGAAAATCTTTTTGGTCCCTAAGCTTCTACTATTAATTACATAGCGACCTCTAGCATCTCAACTTTTGCGAACAACTGCCTTCGTCATGACTCATCGGTTTCTGCCATGGTATTGCCCCTTCTAAAACGATATGGTTTAGCCCTCAAACGCTACAAGTGGGTTCCCGTGGCTACGTTTCTAGGCGCATTAGGCGTATCGAGTGTGCTGGCAATTCAGCCGCCACCCGAAGAAGAATATCGCACCACCGGAGTGCTTGTACAAAATACTCCGGTGGTTTCGTTTACAGCGACTGGGGTTGAGCTTCAACAACAGGGGCAAGGCATCATTACTGAGGACTTTTTGTTAGCTGATATTTTGCTTACCCGGGTGGCTGAGCAACTGAATAATGGTGGTCTCGAAATTAAACCTCAACAGATCCGTAATCGCACTGATATCAAGATTAATACCGGCGGCGGGGATGAAGGCGGCAACATTCTACAGAGTGTGAATGTTACTTATAAGTCAAAAGATCCTCAAGAAGCCGAAGCAGTTTTATCGGTTTTGTTCCAGGGTATGGTTGAGCTGAGTCGAGTGACCAATCGGGCACGATTAGGCACGATTATTGGTGCCTTGGAAGAGCGGTTGCCTGCAATCGAGGCAGAACTGAGAGAAGCCGAGCAAACTCTCGAAGCGTATGATCGTCTCGAAGGGCCAGCAATTCAAGCATCACTAGACGGTAGTCTGCTCACAGAAATTTCTTCTAGTCAGCAACAGCGGCGGCAAAACCTCATTACCTTAGCAGGCATTGAGGCACAGATGCGGAGCTTGCAAGCTCAGCTGGGATTATCGCCAGAAGCTGCTTATGCCTCATCTGCCCTGAGTGCCGACCCAATTATCCAAAATCTGCGAGCCAGTATTTATCAAGCAGAGTCACAAATCAAAACCCTCTCCAACGATTTGCGGCCTGCGCACCCCACGATGGTTGAGTTGCAAAAAAGTCTTGAAGCATATGATCAGCTTCTACAAGAACGAGCTGTAGAAGTGATTGGCGGTGGCCGGTTACCCGCGCTTCCAAGTGCCGATGTCGTGCGTCAAAACAGTAACCTTGACCCAGCTCGTGCTGCACTTGCTAATCAACTGGTCGATTTAGATAGACAACGAGATGCGTTAATCACCCAACAGCAATTGCTGGCGCAGTCGGAGCAGCAATTGCGAGAGGCTTATACACGGCTACCTAACAAGCAGTTAGAGCGCGATCGCTTAGCTCAGCAAGTTGCTCTTAAAAAGGCTCTGTATGACCAGGTACAGGCTAAGCGAATTGATGCTCAAGCAGCTGAAGCAGAAACTGTCAGTAGTCTTTCGATCGCAAGCCCTCCTTCTACAGAATTGATTCCTGTAGAAGCGACGTCACCCATCATGGTTTTGCTATTAGGGGGCATTGTTGGTTTGGGCATTGGCGGCGGTTTAGTCTTCTTGTTGGATATGCTCGATCCCACGATTCGTATTTTCGAAGATTTGGACAAGCTGTTCGAAGATCAAGATATTCCTTTACTGGGTGTAATTCCTGAACTAAGTCCGCGCCAAGGTGAATCCTTACTGATTACAGACCCTAATCATCCCTGCAGCGAGATTTACGAACGGTTGCGGAGTAACCTACAGCTGTCTGGCTTGGCGATTAATGACGGCCAAATACCAAAAACGGTCTTAGTGACGAGTCCAGTTTTACATGAGGGTAAGACCACAACGGCTTACAACTTAGGTATTGCCTCCGCTCGAGCAGGTCGCCGTACACTGATTGTCGAGATGAATTTTAGAAATCCGTCTCAATGCTTACAGTTAGGGATCCAACCTGATGAGCAGGCAATGACGGAACCACTGCAATACTACAGTGGTCGACTCTCCGACCCTATCAGAATGGTGCCTGGCGTCGCCAACCTGTTTCTTACTCCCGGTATCGGACCTCAGCGGAATCCAACTGCAATCCTCGACTCTAGTGAGATGAGTCTCTTTTTGAAGGATATTAAGGCCCGATTTGACTTTGTAATTCTGGATGCACCAAACTTCACCAGTAGTAATGATGTCGTTTTACTAGAACCTAGAACTGATGGCATGGTGATAGTGGCCCGTCCAAATGTGACTAAGAAACCAATTATCAAAGAAGTATTAGAACAGCTTGAGGAGAAAGAGGATATTCGCGTATTGGGTGGAGTGATCAACAGCGCCGATATCCCAATTACAGCAGCTCAAATGCGCGACGATACATTGAGTGTGGATGGTGAGGATTTAGAAGATACGAATGGAGCAAGACATTCAGTATCCTCGGATAAAGTTCCTGCTCGTGCGCCCGTCGAGTTTTAAGTGTATTTCGAACAAAACAAACTTACTCATTAGACCTCTTGCGTCAATGCTGAGCGCCCCCTTTTCTTGTATGCCCGGAGGGCTTTAAGCCCCCAATACTGGGGGACTTTCGAGCCCATGGTAGGGACATACAGAACCTTCAAGAGCAGTTTCCCCCAAATTTGGGGGACGGAAGGGGGCCTTATTTTATTCGTGCAAGAGATCTATTTACTGCTGGCGCTGCCAGTGATCATTGCTCAGCTTAGTCGGCGAGGCGCACTTCCCAGCGCAAGATAGTCGTATGAGATTACAAATGTGCGGCCGCACCCATGCCCTATGTGCGAGTACCGATGGGCGTAGCTGCCGACCTTCACTGGAGCTACGTAGGTTAGCCATAAAGGTGCGGTCTTTAAGCATATTAAAACCTCGCTTGACGACCTACTCCCTCTGACCGCTAGGGCATTGCATAGAGCCCATGGGATACGGTTCTTTCAGCGTAACTAGATCCTGCTTACGAACAAGTGTTCTAGAACACTACCTGCGATTTTAGAGTGGTACACGATCTCGTTAAGCCTGTCAGTCCGGAGCCAATCAGGCCCAAATGCCACCTTGATCACTAGCGCTGCATAGGCTTCCCTGTAGCAATGCGACCCAGCGGCCGGGACCTCTTCTCAACCTCGCTTCCCCTCATCCACAACCCATTCACACCGATCCAAAAATCCTTACAATGACACTAACGAAAAATAAACGAGATCATTTCAGGACGTTTGCATGGCAGACCAACTCCTTAGGGCCACTGCAGCTGACGGCGGTATTCGCATTGTCGGCACGATCACAACCCATTTGGTAGAAGAAACCCGACAGCGCCACCAGCTCACCTACGTGGGTACTGCAGCTCTCGGTAGAGCCATGTCAGCGGGCTTATTGCTGGTTTCCAGTATGAAGCGAGCAGAATCGCGCATTAACTTGCGGGTCAAAGGAGACGGCCCGATGGGTGGGGTCATGGTTGATGCTGGACTTGATGGCCGTGTCCGCGGCTATGTAGATAACCCCAAAATTGAACTGCCCCCAACGGAAGCTGGAAAGCTCGATGTTGGCGGAGCGATCGGGCGTAACGGCTATCTCTATGTCGTGCGTGATGTGGGGTATGGTCAACCCTACTCCAGCACTGTGGAACTGATCTCTGGCGAAATTGGCGAAGATCTCACTTACTATCTGGCTACCTCTGAGCAAACTCCCTCAGCCCTAGCATTGGGGGTTCATTTGGATGAACAAGGGGTGGAAGCTGCAGGTGGGTTGTTGCTGCAGGTGATGCCTAAAGCCGCTAGAGACGAGTCGCTAATTTCACTGCTAGAGTCTCGAATGAGTACTCTGGCAGATTTCACCCCCAAGCTGCGAGATAACCAAACTCTACCCGACATTTTTGACGCCCTGGTTGGCGACCTTAATCTAGATATTTTGCACGATGCCGAAGCGATGGACATTCGCTTCCACTGCCCCTGCACCTACGAGCGCATGCTGGGTGCCCTCAAAATGCTCGGCGTTGAGGAACTACAAGACATGATCGAAAAAGATGATGGTGCCGAAGCCACTTGCCATTTTTGTGGAGAAGTCTATAAAGTTGACAGCCAGAAACTTGCAGACCTCATTGATGATCTCAAAAAGCAGCGCTCAGAAGCTTTGAATTAATGTGCGGGAGAAGGTGGCTGAATGGCTTGAAGGAAGAGGGAATGGGGAACAGGGATTAGGGCATAGGTTTTGGGAGACTGGGTATCGGGGTTAGATGACGGTAGATAGCATACCGTTGCCATCGGGATGATCACACAGGCGTGTTCCATCCCGATGATCACTTCCATTTTTTACACCCTCTTCCCCAATCACCCAACCACCCAGCCACCCCACTACCCAACCACCCAGCGTCAAAATGATCGCCGCAGTATGGCACTCTGGAAACTAGAGCGACCAAACTGCTGGAGAGGGGTATGGGTACAACGCCGAAGATCATTGTGCTAGACGACGATCCCACCGGATCGCAAACGGTTCACAGCTGTTTACTGTTATTGAAATGGGATATCGAGACCCTAGTGCTAGGACTACAAGACGCTTCACCCATCATGTTCGTGCTCACCAATACGCGGGCGCTCTCTCCCACCCAAGCTGAAGCGGTCACCCGTGAAGTCTGCCAAAACCTCAAAATTGCGATTCCCCAAGCGGGCGTCGAGGACTTTTTAGTGGTGAGTCGTTCGGACTCTACCCTGCGCGGTCACTATCCCGTTGAGACCGACGTCATCGCGGCAGAACTCGGCCCCTTTGATGCCCACTTTATGGTGCCAGCCTTTTTTGAGGGGGGACGCATCACCCGTGACAGCACCCACTACGTCGTCCAAAACGAGACGCCGGTGCCCGCCCACGAAACCGAATTCGCCAAAGATTCGGTGTTTGGGTACAGCACAGCCTATCTGCCCGACTATGTAGCGGAAAAAACGGACGGAGCGATCGCGGCCACTCAGGTCGAGCGTTTCACCCTAGACCGCCTGCGGGCAGGAATCTCAGAGTCTCTGATGGCTCTACACGATAACGTTTGCGTAGCCGTGGATGGAGAAACACAAGCTGATCTCGATGCTTTTGCTCAGGAAGTATTAGCCGCTGCCGCACAGGGCAAACGCTTCTTGTTCCGCAGTGCCGCCAGCATCTTGACCGCGTTAGCCGCCTTGCCTGCCCAACCGATCGCGGCCAAAGACATGGCTCAGTACGTCAAAGACCATCATCCGGGGGCGATTTTAGTCGGCTCCCACGTTAAAAAGACGACGGCACAACTGTCAGTGTTACTCCAAGAACCTGACATCATTGGCGTGGAAGTAGACGTGACGCAAATGCTAGATGACTGGTCTGCTGGGCGATCGCATCTGCTGGCTACGACTCTTGACAAAGTAAGTCAAGTTCATGAGCAAGGCCAAACTCCCGCCATTTACACCAGCCGCAAGGAACTGACCTTTCAGGACGTGCCAACCCGCCTAGCCTTTGGTGAACAGGTTTCCGCCCTATTAATGGATATCGTGCGGGGTCTGCCGAGTGATCTCGGCTTTTTGATCAGCAAAGGGGGCATCACCTCCAACGACACCTTAAGTCAGGGACTCGCCCTCCGCACCACGCGCCTGCTCGGACAAATCTTGCCCGGGGTCTCTGTCGTCCGCACCGAACCGGATCATCCCCAGTTTTCGGCGATGCCAGTCGTTTTGTTTCCCGGCAACGTTGGCGACGAAAATGCCCTTGCCTTGGCCTATCAGAGGCTAAGCTAGTAAAGCTGTCAATCACGCCCTGATTTTGACTCATCTCGATGGAGCCTGTGGGTTCAGTCTGGTGGGGTACAGGCAGTGACGTATCGCAATTTTCGGAAAAGTGTAATGGCTGAGGTAGATAGATTTCGGGTCGTCATTTTTGGCTCCGCTCGTTTGAAACAGGGCGATTCGAATTATGAACAGGTGCGGCGGCTGGCTCGCTTGCTGGGTCGAGAAGGCATGGATGTCGTAACCGGCGGCGGGCCGGGTCTGATGGAAGCCGCGAATCTAGGCCATCGCGAAGGCCGCGAAGATCCGAACAGTGTTGACGACACGAGTAAGTCGTACGGCCTCAACATCAAGCTGCCGTTTGAAGAAGCCGCTAATCCCCATGTGGATATCAAGCATGACTTCGATCGCTTCTCAGAACGCCTTGATCACTTCATGCACCTAGCAAATGCCGTCGTCGTGGCCCCCGGTGGCGTCGGTACCCTGTTAGAGCTGGCCTATACCTGGCAGCTCATGCAGGTCGAGCACAT
>CAZLYS010000007.1:1911-16329 GCA_964563415.1 uncultured Halomicronema sp. | reverse complement strand
GGTGAGGCGCTTAGCCTGATTTGATACCTCGGATGAATTCTCAAACATCCTCTTAATGCCAAAAAGAGCTCAGCGTTGATGCCGAACTCTTTTTAAGCTTTCGAACTATTAACTTTCAAACTTTGCAAAATGTACTTAACTAGTGGTTGCGAAGGTTTTACTTACTAGGGTTTACAACGCCTGACAACACTTCAAGAAATACTTATTATCTTGAGAAAACTCTCAGAAGACCTTTTTGTGTCGTTTTACGTCAACTTCAGATTGGTTTTTGAGGTTGCAAGCCATTCAAGTTTTCACTTTCAGTAGCTTGCACGAAATATTCAGTTGTTTATTTCTTACTTATTAAGGTAGCACATTCATCTTAGAAAGAAAGGGGGTTAACGCAAGTTAATTCCGACTTAAAGAAAGATTTACGCTTGTATAATTTTCGCGAGGCACTTGCCAAAAGCCAGTGATATAGGTTTTCGTTAGCTGGCTGCTAGGTTTTGATCAGTACCCTCTCCAGCCACGTTGGTATTGTCTCGGCAAAGATGCAGTGGCGATAAGAGACGCTGTCTGGGGCAGTCCTTAGTGGCTACGCCCTGACCTTTGTGCACCAGTTAGGAATGGGTTACAAATGCTTGCCAAGGTCACTTTTTTGAGGACTCGACAGCTATCTTGAGCTTGGCAATGAGCGATCGCGAGTCCCCCATACTCGGCTGAGCGATCGCGGCCACTTTCGTCGCTCAGCAGTGCCATGTTGTTTAGCCTTGCTAACTTACCCTATTGGATTTTCTTGGGGGCAGGTATTGCCCTGTTCTTGATTGTAATTGTGTCTGGGGGTGGGGACGACGACCTAGATGTAGATGCTGACGTAGATGCCGATCTGGATATCGATGCCGATCTTGAGGTTGATATCGACCTTGGCAGCGACACCAACTTAGACTTAGATACTGATTTCGAGAGTGGCGGTGAGGGGTTGAGTCCCCTGCAAGTTTTGACTTGGTTTGGGGTAGGACGAACACCGCTGATTTTATTACTAGCGATGGATTTGACCCTATGGGGGCTCGTGGGCTGGGTCCTGAATGTGGCGCTAGCCGAAGTCCTAGGCAGAACTCCGATGGGGTTGGAGGCCGTGGGTGTTTTTTGCGGTTCGCTGGCATTTGCTTTATGGGTCGGAGGTATGCTCTCACGGCCCATTGGCAAGATCTTTTCGACCTTTGGCGAAGACGCTAGTAGCGATCGCTTAGTAGGGTGTTTAGGCACAGTCACCTCTGCCTTTGTGCCCTTAGAAAACTCTGGCAAAATCGGCCAAGTCGACGTCAAAGATGCTGCCGCTAACTTTGTGACGGTGAGTGCCAAACTACCTGATTGGGCCACCATCACCCTCCGGCGGGGTGCCAAAGTGATGGTCATTGATCACTCGGACGGATATTACCTGGTCATTGCCCAAAACAGTATTGATCAAACCCGATGGCTCAGTGGTGAATCGCTTCCGTCTGACCCGTCGTCCCTAAAACCTGACTAATCGTAGAGTTGCAATGAGGCGCTTATGTTGTTCTGGCTGACCCTAATTCAATCTTTGCCGACACTGCCTGACCTGGAGTTCGAAACGAATCGAGAATTCGTTGAGATTGAACCAGGGGTAGCGATCGCTGAGATTCCCTTAAGACCGTCGCCCATTGTCGGCCAGTTAGGTGGGTTGGGCGTGTTGGCCTCTGGCAGCGTCGTGTTCTTCATCATATTGCTGCTGTTTGCCGTCATTGCCTACACTCGCGTTTATGTCATCACTCCCACCAACGAAGCCTTTGTGAAAACGGGCGGAGTCGTGCGCAAGCAAAAGAAGGTGGTCTTGAATGGTGGCTGCGTGGTGTTGCCCGGCTTTCACGAGCTCACCCGCGTGCCTCTGCGAGAGCTTTCGATTGATGTGGAACGCACTGGCAAGTTGGCCGTCCGCACTCAAGATTATTTGCGGGCCGACATGCGAGTCACTTTCTACGTTTGCATTAATGCCTCTGAGGATGATGTCTTAACCGCCGCCGCCCGCCTTTCACGTAGCGGTCAGATTACCCCAGAAGATATTAAAAACGCGCTGGAAAAACGGGCTGACGACGGCATTCGCGCCGCTGCTAAGACTAAAACCCTAGCAGAAATCGATTCTGACAAATTAGGGTTCGCCCAGGAAGTTCTCAACCTGATCGAACCCGACTTAAAAAAGGTAGGACTCACCCTCAACAACCTGGCAATTTCTGAAATTGAGGAAAGCGACACTTACGATACCAACAACTTCTTCGATGCCCAAGGGGTGCGCTTGCGGACGGAGACCATTCAGCGCTCTATTCAACAAAAGCGCGAAGTAGAATTGGCCACGCGGGTCGAGATTGAGCAAAAAGAATTGGATGCCGAGAAGCGATCGCTCCAAATTGCCCGCGATAAAGAAGACGCCAAACAGGCTCAAATCTTAGAACTCGAGTCCTTGAAGGCGGAACGGGAACGAGAAATTCAAGAAAAGCGTGACCGAGAAGCGGCCACAGCCCAGCGCACCAAGATTTTGCAAGAACAGTCGGTCGAAGAAGAAGAAATTCAGCGACAGCTTAGCGTTCAACAAAAACAAATTGCGGCCGATATTGAACTCGAAGAGCAACAAAAAGCGCTAAAAATCACCCAGGCTCAACAGCGAGAAGAATCTGACGTGGCGGAAGTCAATCGCCAGAAAGCTGTGGATTCGGCACAATATCTAGCTCTAGTCGATGTCGCGGAAGCCGAGAAAGCCTCTAAAGTGGCCCAGCAGGAGGCTGCGATCGCGATC
Organism: uncultured Halomicronema sp.; assembly: GCA_964563415.1. GTDB lineage: Bacteria > Cyanobacteriota > Cyanobacteriia > Phormidesmidales > Phormidesmidaceae > Halomicronema. The sequence continues at coordinate 13,541 of CAZLYS010000007.1, read as the reverse complement.
GCCGAACAAGAGCGAAACCGCTTTATGGCCGAAGCCGAACGGGCCCAGGCCGAAGCCGCCGTACAAACGGCCACCTCGGTAGAACAAGCTGAACGACAACAGCGACTGGCCGTCATTGTGGCCGAGCAGGAAGCTCAAGCACGTCGAATTGCGGATCAAAACGTCGTGGAAATCGACGTTTTCCGCAAGCGGCGGCAAGCCGAAATCGCTAAACAAACCTCAGAGCTAGAGGCCGAAGCCATTCGCACATTGGCCCAAGCCGAACTGGACAAAGCCTTGGCCTTAGCCCAAGGACAGCAGGCTAATATCGAAGCCCGCAACGCCATTAGCACCCCCAACCTCACTGCTGAAGTAATTGCGCAAATCTGGCCACAACTCGCCGAGCGCCTCCCAGAAGTACTGAGTGCGTTAGCGCCGCAGCCTGGAGTCATCGGTGATGCCCGCATCTATGCTTTCCCGGGTGGGAATGGCGATAGCAACGGGACAACCCCTGGCGACATCAACAAACTACTGCTCTCTACTAGTGGCCTATCCCTCATCAACAGCCTGCTTGAAGAGGGCAAACTCGGGACAGTGATCGGGCAGGTCAAGGATTTGCTTCAGAACGAGACAGGGACGACACCGAATGACGCCACTGCGATCGCAGCGCCCCCCGAGACCATTGTCTCTCTGGATGATGACTCCGCCAGTTGATAGGCGACGTCGGCCCCTGTTCTCCCCCTCCCAAACCCTAACCGGCTAGATTCAAAGGTTCCAAGGCAGGGGAGAATCATCGGCATCAGATTCATGCTCAAGCGATCGCTGCAGCTCCAAACCCTGAAAGTCAAAGAGCTGTGAATCCGCTAGATGACTCTCAGACACATGCTGCAAACTGCGGAAAATAGAATCGACTCGTCCCGGCGATGCTCGTTCCCATTGAGTCAACATTTGCTTGATTTGCACCCTTTGCAGATTGTCCTGAGAGCCGCACAGCTTGCAGGGGATGATAGGAAACTGCCGCTGTCGGGCGTAACGAGCGATATCTTTTTCAGGACAGTAGGCTAGGGGGCGAATCACGATATGGCGGCGATCGTCCGTCAACAGCTTGGGCGGCATTGCCTTCATCCGGCCCCCATGAAACAGATTGAGAAAGAACGTTTCTAGAATGTCGTCTCGATGATGGCCGAGGGCAATTTTGGTCACCCCTGCTTCCGCCGCGACCCGATATAGCGCTCCTCGCCGCAACCGTGAGCAGAGACCACACATGGTCTTGCCTTCAGGAATGACTCGCTTCACTACGCTGTAGGTGTCTTGTTCCACAATGCGAAACGGCACGCCGAGATCGGTCAAATATTTCGGCAACACATCAGTGGGAAAATCGGGTTGCTTTTGATCCAAATTCGCCGCCAATAGCTCGAACTTGACCGGAGCGCTGCGCTGCAAGCTCAGTAGCAGGTCGAGCATGGTGTACGAATCCTTACCCCCTGACAGGCATACCATCACCTTATCGCCGTCTTGAATCATGCCGTAGTCATGAATCGCTTTGCCGACCTGTCCTCGCAACCAAGCCTGCAATTTTTTAAAAGTTTTTGAGGACGAGGCGGACACAGGTGCTGCAGTCATGAAAAGCGATAGATAGAAAAACAGGGGTAAATACGGCCAGATTTCATTGTAAGAATGGACGATCGCTCAACTCAAGCGAGACCAGGATTCGGCACTCCGGAATTGCCGGTTCGCCATGGCATTTTCATCCTCCGTTCACTGGCCCATCCTTCTACCCATCCCCAGTGATACCCTATTAAAGCCGTCAAATCATCCCCATCAATGCTGACCCTTTTGTCCCCTGCCGCAATCACAAATCTGGCGACCTTATGGTCACTGGAAAAATTTGTCTGGGCGGACTACCGGTTAGCGGTGCTGGTTACCGTTTTTTTGCCACTCATCCTCTTGATTTGGGCGTTTGTCCAAAAAAATGACAGCATTCAGCGGCTGTTGACCATCTACTGGCGCGTGGCCAGCTTGCTGATGATTACGGTTTATCTGATGATTGGTGGCTTGACCTTCAGCTTCATCACAGGTTTGATAGCACGGGTTTTGATTCCGATTAGTCTCTGGTTTTGGGAAGATTTAAACGAAGAAATCCGCGAACAGCCTAACTCAGTACTGCGGTTTTCTTTTGTGGCTTGGCGCTGGGCAGTCAGCATTTACAACTTGATAGGGGCCGCGTTTTTCGCACTCTACATTCCCTGTGCGTTCTCTCGTGATCGCTTTGCTGCCGAGGCCTGCCAGACCTGGATTCAGCCGCCTCTGTTATATAAAGAAATTCTGCATGGTGGCTACACCAATGGGTTCCTGGCCTTCTTTGGGATTCTCGGCCTCATCATTTACTTGCTGGTGCTGGGGTATTTCGTGTTTGTGCGGCTGGGGCGTCAGGGCCGCTCAGCGATGAATTGATGCCAGCGATCGCGCCATGACTGCCATGCTCCCCATCCAACGGCTAGAACAATACACCTTTCGCTTTCCTGAAGAAGTGTTGATAGTCAACGCTCGGGTGAATGGTGAGGAAGATTTTGTGGTGGTCTTTCGAGGCTTTTCAAGTTCGCTGGTAAATCCCACAGCTGCTGATCCGGAAGTCCCTGTTCTCTCTGCAGCAGCAGTGATTGAAACCATCGATCGCCTGCAAGGGCCATACAACCCTGATAATCCTAAATATCTTGAGCAAAATATTCCATGGCCTACCTTTAGCGATCGCCTTACCGAACTGGGCCTCTAACGTTGTCTGAACCAGTCCAACCGTGACTACGCAGCAGTCTTTAGCTGGGGAGCCAGATAGCGCAGCCATAGCCATCCTAAAAAGCAGCCGATCGCGTAATAGGGAAAATCGCCCCAAGTAAAAGCGTTGCCTAACACCAATCGCCCTGGCAAGGTTGCGCGAATCGCTTGTAGCCAATCAGGTTGCCAAAGTTGCAAAAACTCCAGTAGGCAGGTGGTGACAAAAACGATGAGAGCGATTGCCCTCGGACGTAACCGAGGCCAAATCAGGGCCAACAATAGCATCCAAAAGATTTCGTAGGGAATACCGCCAAATGCATCGTTTAGCCATGCTTGCCCTGGCCCTGGATAAAACTTGGTGACCAGACCAAACGGCACAATGAACGCAATACTCAGTAAAAGCTGCCGTCGATATTTGCTCATAAACAAGTTACCTGCTTGCAATCAGAATCGCTGGCTCAGAGCACTCTGGTCATTTCAACTAATTAAGAGAAACAAGAAGCCCTGCTACCCCTACCTCAAGATACGCTCAGTCCACTTTGGCTATAGATGTTTTTGGTCGGGTTGGGCGATCGCTAGCAGTCAGAAAAGGTTTCCTTGAGTCGGGTTTTACGACTCGCCAACAAGCCATCCCCTAGCAGGATATTCAGCACAACAGATGTTCAGCGCTAGGGTTGAGCGACTCTTTATATTCCCTCAAATTCTGCTCCATCCGCCCCTAATACCTACCCCGAAAGACCCCGTTCTATGGCACTCTGAAAGAAAGTAATACGACAAATCTTTATTTAGTACTCAGGGCCATGCAAACCCTTCCTTCTCCCCCCGCCTCGATCCCGATTGATACCGCTTTTGACACGACCATTCATCGTCGCAAGACTCGGCCTGTGCCGGTTGGTAATGTCACCATCGGTGGCGGTGCTCCGGTGGTTGTCCAATCCATGATTAACGAAGACACCCTAGACATTGAGGGTTCCGTAGCGGGGATCCGTCGATTGCACGAGATTGGGTGCGAGATTGTGCGCGTGACGGTGCCCAGTATGGCCCATGCCAAAGCCCTAGCCACCATTCGTGAAAAGCTAGAAGCCACCTATCAGCCTGTGCCTTTGGTGGCAGATGTGCACCACAACGGCATGAAGATTGCCCTAGAAGTGGCTAAGCACGTTGATAATGTGCGGATCAACCCCGGCCTCTACGTCTTTGAGAAACCCCAAACCGGACGGACTGAATATTCGCCCAGTGAGTTTAAAGAAATTGGCGACAAAATTCGCGAAACCTTAGAGCCTCTGGTCGTCTCTCTACGGGATCAAGGGAAATCGATGCGCATTGGGGTCAATCATGGCTCCCTAGCTGAACGCATGCTCTTCACCTATGGCGATACACCAGAGGGCATGGTGGAATCCGCTCTGGAATTTATTCACATCTGTGAGTCGCTAAATTTCCAGAATCTGGTGATTTCCCTTAAGGCGTCGCGAGTGCCCGTCATGTTGGCCGCCTATCGCCTCATGGTCAAGCGCATGAATGAGTTGGGGATGGATTACCCACTGCATCTCGGTGTCACTGAAGCCGGAGATGGTGAATATGGTCGGATTAAGTCCACTGCCGGAATTGGCACACTCCTTGCCGAAGGTATCGGCGATACCATTCGCGTTTCACTGACAGAGGCTCCCGAAAAAGAAATTCCAGTTTGCTATAGCATCTTGCAAGCCCTAGGCCTACGCAAAACCATGGTGGAATATGTGGCCTGTCCCTCTTGCGGGCGCACGCTGTTCAACCTGGAGGACGTGCTACACGAAGTGCGCGAAGCCACGAAGCATCTCACCGGCCTCGATATTGCAGTGATGGGTTGCATTGTTAATGGCCCGGGTGAGATGGCCGATGCCGACTATGGTTATGTGGGTAAAACCCCTGGCTATATCTCGCTTTATCGGGGTCGCGAAGAAATTAAAAAAGTGCCTGAAGATCAGGGCGTAGCTGAACTCATTAACTTGATCAAAGACGATGGTCGCTGGGTTGATCCTGACTAACGCGGGCGACTCTAGGCGGCAATTGTTTGCAATTTGTGTCAAGGCTTGATGAACCCCGATAAAGCTGGGATATTTTCTGGCACAGTCACTCAGGAAATCTTCAGACTGACTGGCTATGATAAGGGCGTCTTGGGTAAGCGGTTAACCGCCAAACAACCCAGGTTGCCTGTGTTAGATTGAGCTTAACTGCCGACGGAATTAAATTTATGGCGATCGCAAAGCGAGGATTGGTTTTAGGCGCAACGGCTGTGGCTGTTGCTGGTGTGATTGTGACAGGTGCAGGGCTTCACCTGTCTCAAAGTAAAGCCTTTTTTGAAGAAAGCCCCAAAGAAGTCATTGATGAAGTTTGGCAGTTAATCGATAACACCTACGTCGACGCAACGTTTAACCAGACAGACTGGGAAGCCGTGCGGACGGAATATCTTAGCCGTGAGTACAGTTCCCAAGAGGCGGCTTATGACGCCGTTCGGGAAATGCTGGAACTGTTGGAAGATCCTTACACCCGCTTCATGGATCCCCAAGAGTTTCGCAACATGCAGATTGATACATCTGGCGAACTTACTGGGGTGGGTATCCAAATTACCCAAGAAGAAGAAACCGACGAAATCGTCGTTGTCGCGCCGATTGAAGACACACCTGCCTTTGAAGCCGGTCTCCGGTCCAAAGACGTCATCGTCGAAATTGATGGCGAGAGTACCGAAGGCATGGAGCTTAACGACGCCGTCAGCTTAATTCGCGGTCCTGTGGGGTCTGATGTCACCTTAACAGTGCGCCGTGGTGATGATCTGATCGATTTTGGTTTGACGCGAGCCCGGATCGAAATCCATCCGGTGCGCTATTCCATCAACGAAGATCCTGAAGGCCCGATTGGTTACATCCGCCTGACTCAGTTCAGCAGCAATGCAGCATCTGAGATGAAAGAGGCCATTGAGGACTTAGAGTCTCAGAACGTGGTGGGATACGTTCTCGACTTGCGATCCAATCCGGGCGGTCTGCTTTATTCCAGCATTGAAATTGCTCGTATGTGGCTTGACGAAGGTGGCATCGTTTCTACAGTCAACCGGCAAGGAGTCGCAGACGAAGAAATCGCGAACAACCGCGCTCTGACGGATAAGCCATTGGTGGTGCTCGTGGATGGGGGGTCTGCTAGTGCGAGCGAAATTTTGTCGGGTGCACTGCAAGATAATGACCGAGCTCAACTCGTGGGCACCCAAACCTTTGGCAAGGGCCTAGTACAGTCGGTGCGCAGCTTGCCTGATGGGTCTGGCGTTGCAATCACCATTGCTAAGTACTTAACCCCTAGCGGTCGTGATATCAACCAGCAGGGTATTGAGCCTGATATCTCAGTTGAGTTATCTGAAGAAGAACAGGAAGAACTCTCTGATAACCGTGATCGCATTGGCACTCTTGAAGACCCACAGTATCGCCGTGCTCAAGAGCTATTGCTGCAGACTGTCCGAGCTGGGCAAAATACAGCCATTGAGCCGCAGCAGTAACCCTCTGGAGTCAGGCTTGAGAGAGCGGCTTCGGTGAATTCTTCAAGAGTGCGTTAGACGGGCTGGCATTTACCAGCCCGAATCAATCCCACACGTTTAGCGATCGCTTCTCCCTGAGTGGGATACGGTCCCCACTTCTCGGTTAGGGTTAATGCATCTAGCTCAGCCTCTGTCACGATTTGACAATTTTCAGAGGCTGCTTTTACGACATACCAAGCAGCAGTCATCAACGTTTTCTCGCAACGACTGCAATCATCCTATAGCAAGCATCAGCTATTAGCCCAAAGCATCCGCTAAACAGTCTTGCCAAGCGATTCGATTACGATTGCTCCCGGCCCGTTGTGCTTGTAGCCTTAGTAGCAATAGCGATCGCCATTCGGATACAGCTGTTCCTCACCTTTGCGAGTCGCCCCAATCAGGGTCGAAATCACAACACATTGATTTTGAGCACTGCCGTCCTTGCTATCCAGGGTGACAGTACTCAGCCGGTATCGCACCTCTCCTTGAAACCCAAACTTTACGTAGTAGGTGCCGCCACTTTGGGCCAAAGTTGTATCAGCTAAATCAAGCACGATCCGGTCATTCAAGGCTTTCCAGCCCCCGACATCTTGCCAAGGAGTCGTATCGGCATGGGTCGTCCATTCTAGATGACCATCGACTTCGCGTAGGCTGAATCGCCAAGTAGCTCGATGAGCAATCGCCGCAGTTTGTGCTTGTAAAATGCCTTGATGTAATTCATCACGGGCCGCACTGACGTCACGAGTCGTCAAAAACTTGAACCAACTGGGAGCTGCGATCGCCGCCAATATGCCAATGATGACGACGACAACCAACATTTCTAACAACGTAAACCCTTGTTGCGATCGCGCCAGTCGCCTACGTCGCCCCCCAAGCAGGTAGCCCCAATATGCCATTTGTCGCACCCTAATCTCTATTTCAGAGTGCCCGAAGACATCTGAAGGCTGACACCCTCTCAGGCAGATCCTTTCATTACCGAGCGTCCTTTCATTTGCCAGTCAGTATCGCCATATCCACACAATTTTCTGTAAGAATGCTGGAAAAATCGCCCGACAATTTTTAGACTTCCTTAGCAGAGGCCCCATAGGGAAATGGAGCAATCACTTGATGAGCCTCTAACCAGTGGGCCACCTGGAGAATTTTGGCCTCTTGATATGGAGCCGCCACAATTTGCACGCCCACCGGGAGCGACCCAGCTTGTAAGACAGGAACAGACATTGCAGGCAAACCGATAAACGATAAAGGTTGCGTGTACAAACCAAGATGCGGGCGCACCAACACAGATTGCCCCTCGATCATCATGGTTTCTTGGTCGATAAAAGGCGCGATACAAGGAGTTGTCGGCGCAATCAAAATATCCACTTGTTCCAAAACTGCCCGTACCTGCGCTTGAAACCAGCGTCGCAATCGCTGCGCCTGTAAATACCAACTTTGGGGGATCAGGGCCCCCGCCACAAAGCGATCTCGCGTCGCGGGGTCAAAGTCCATCAGCCGTGTTTTAAGGCGAGGCAGATGCAGTTGACTCCCTTCACTCGCCGTGATCAGATAGGCGGCTGCTCGCACTCTAGCCGCCTCTGGCAAAACCACTGTTTGCGAAACCCCCAGAGCGGTGGTCACATTCGCTAAAGCGGAGGCGACATCGGGCTGCATTCCTCGTCCAAAATGCTCACCTAGCAGGGCAATTTTTAGACCATCAATGTCATTTTCTAAAGTAGGTAAAGTCGGCACTGGGGGCCGTTCTGTACAGACTGGATCACGGACATCCGTACCCTGCATGGCGTCAAAGCTTAAGGCGATATCCCTTACGGAGCGAGCAAAGGGGCCGATATGATCTAAGCTGGTGGAAAACAGCGCGGTTCCTGCTCGGGAGAGTCGACCATAGGTGGGCTTGAGGCCGTAAACACCGCACAGTCCGGCTGGTACGCGAATAGAACCGTTGGTATCAGACCCTAACGTTAAAGGAACTAGCTGAGCAGCGATCGCGGCAGCCGACCCGCCCGATGACCCACCGGCCACTCGTTTCGGCGCATGGGGATTGGGAGTGACGCCGTAGTGATGATTGACAGTCACAAATCCATAGGCATATTCATCCATATTGAGCGCGCCCACGAGAATGGCCCCGGCTTGCTCTAGTCGGGAGATCGCGGTGGCATCTTGAACTGCAGGGGGATAATCGCGATTGATCTTGGAGCCTGCCAAGGTGACAGTACCGGCGATATCGAACAGATTTTTCACCGCAAAGGGAACCCCAGCCAAAGGTCCCAAGGGTTTACCGGCTTGCTTTGCCCGGTCAACTTGTTGAGCTCGCTGTAAGGCCCGCTCTGCCACCATCGAAGTAAAGCAATTCAAAGCGCGATCGCGCTGATCAATATCTTGCAGGGTTTCCTCAACGACTGCCTGAGCAGTAATGTCACCCTGTTGAACAGCGTTGGCGATCGCGGTGGCGTCAATCCATGAAGACATGTGAGCAGTGCCTCAAAACTTCGTAGGGATCAGTCTGCATGATGGATTTTCCATCATGCAGCTCTATGGCTCAAACGTCGGGGCAGGCTCAATCATGTCGGACAGCTCAAACTCCAATACGGGTTGAGCGATCGCTATCAAGCGCTCAAAGTTTTCGACCACTTGCGGCTGAATTGACTCCGGCAACGACACCCCCAACAGGTGCGTCATTTGCTCAACGTAAGCCTGCACCTCAAAACTGTTGAGATGATCATCTACTTGCTTTGGGGAAGTCATCGACAACTCTCTGTAACCAGACTCTTTCCTAGCTAACAGCGTAAACGAGATGCCAGTCAGCGATCGCACCTGGTTAGCAATCATTAGCTAACGCATATTCAAATCTTAAGTTTGTCTAATCTCAAGAATCAATTCAGCTTCTATATGGAGCAGAAAATCAGCCATCCTAAATCAATCGGATCATCCTAGAGAGCTTAATCAACATAAATATACTTCACAAAAGTAAATCCCCAAAAAGGCCATCACCTCGTTCAGCAATAAAAACTCCAAAGCATGAGTTTAGGGATATTATTCGGTCAGAGTATTTATATGAGTCTCATCAAAAATAAAATTGCTTTTACGAAAGATGTTCCTAGTCTGTTTTGTTTCCAGCCCAGGTATCTTCAAGTTGATGAAAAGTATTTTTTGTCAATTAGAGGGTTGTTTTCGTGTATTTAAATTCTAAAAATCATCTAGTTCAAGAATTTTTTCTGTATAAGACAAAGAAGATCTTAGGCTGACGGAGATCGTCGAGGAGATTATTTTGTGGGAATTGAATTAATTTTTCAATGCGGGAGTGTGGTGATTTTTTCAGCATTTAAACAAAATTTTCTTGCCCTTGCACATCAGAAAAAGTTTCTGGGATGGTCATAATTCGGTAACCTGTAGTGGTTATTGGTTGAGAGGGCGAAAAGTCCTCAAGAGGAGGTAGGTTTTTCGCTCTGTTTGAGTGAACTAGCCGACTGCTCGACTTCATCGGATTTAGCAATGTCAAGTTCACAGCCTAAAATCAAGATAGAAAATCTGGTTAAAATTTATGGCAAAAATCCGGCCCATGCCCTGAAGCTCTTTCGGGAAGGGGGAAACCGGGATGATATTTTGAGTGCAACGGGTCATGTTTTGGGCGTCGCTGATGTTTCGCTCTCTATTGCTGAGGGTGAACTGTTTGTCATTATGGGCCTCTCAGGCTCGGGCAAGTCGACGTTAGTGCGGTGTCTCAACCGTTTGATCGAGCCGACCAGTGGCCATGTTTACATCGATGGCGAAGATGTCGCCAAGGTGGATTTGAAACGGCTGCGAGAGGTGCGTCGCACCAAGATCTCGATGGTCTTTCAGCGGTTTGGTTTGTTTCCCCATAAGTCAGTCTTAGAAAATACTGAATACGGCTTAAAGATGCGGGGCGTTCCGGTTGAGGAGCGCCAGCAAAAAGCATTCGAGACCCTCGAAATTGTGGGTCTGCAGAAGTGGGCTGATTACTCACCCAGTTCTCTCAGTGGTGGCATGCAGCAACGGGTGGGGTTGGCCCGGGCGCTGGCGACGGATGCGCCGATTTTGTTGATGGACGAAGCCTTTAGCGCTCTTGATCCGCTGATCCGCCGCGAGATGCAAGATGAATTGATGCGGTTACAAACCGAATTGCATCGCACCATTGTGTTTATCAGTCACGACATTCAAGAAGCGCTAAAGATTGGCGATCGCGTCGCCATCATGAAGGATGGTTATCTCGTCCAAGTGGGTACGCCGGAAGAAATTATCACCAACCCCGTGGATGATTACATTGTGGCCTTTACTCAAGATGTGAATCGGGCTCAGGTCTTAAAAACGGGCTCGATTGTGCGGCAAACCGTGCCCTTTATCTTGGGGCAGGGGTCAGCCCGAGCGGCGTTGGAAGATATGCAAGCCCACCAACGCCGTCGCATGCATGTGGTTGACCGCCAGGGGAAACCCGTCGGCATCCTCAACCGTAAAGATCTGGAAAGCGCTGTACAAGGCGGTGTTGAAGAGGTAGAAACGGTCATGCAGACGGATTTCCCCACGGTGGAAGCCTCGACTAGTCTGGAAGAAATTTTCCACCTAGCGCAATATGGCGCTCCTATCGCGGTAGTTAACCGCAAAGGCAAGTTTAAGGGCGTGGTCGAGCAGTCCGATATTCTCGCCAGCATCGGTCGCCTCAGCCAGGGTGCTGAGGATGGTGGTGCCACACCAGAGTCACGGGTTGACCAAGTGGCCGTTTAATCTAGCGGCGGTGACTGCTCATCAGGTGGCAATCTACGTTCCCTGCCTACAGTTCCGGATCGCCGCTGATATTTGTGGTCGGTCAACCGCTGAGCCTCAGCTGTAATTTTCTTGAAATCATGGATACTGCAATTCAAGACTTTTTTAACTGGCTATTTCTCAACCAGTCGACAGAGATTATTCCATTAGGCGAGTGGATTTCGACGGCAGTAGATTGGACTGTGACCAATTTCCGCTGGATCTTTCAACTAATCCGAATCCCCATTAGCCAAGCTCTGAATGGGATTGAAGCGTTTTTGCAAGGGGTGCCCCCGTTTATTTTTCTGGCGGCGCTGGGGCTATTTGCCTGGCAATTTGCCAGTCGTAATCTAGCCATCTTTAGTGTGCTAGCCATGATCTTTGTGGGGCTAATCGGTGCTTGGCCAGAAACGATGACTACCTTGTCACTGGTCATCACGGCGGTCGTGCTGTGTATTTTAGTTGGTTTGCCATTAGGCATCGCCTCCGCTCGTAACGATCGCGTTGAGGCTGCCATTCGACCAATCTTGGACGCGATGCAAACGCTTCCCGCTTTTGTCTACTTGGTGCCGGTGGTCATGCTATTTGG
>CAZLYS010000007.1:0-1811 GCA_964563415.1 uncultured Halomicronema sp. | reverse complement strand
ATTGCCTCGTTGATTGCGGTCGAAGGGTTAGGCCAAATGGTCAACCGGGGCATTGGCCGATTAGATGTGGGTCTAGCGGCAGTGGGCGGACTCGGTATCGTCATCATGGCGGTGGTGCTAGATCGCCTGACCCAAGGGATTGGCAAATCGTCTCAGAGCGGCGTGTCTTGGCAAGATCGTGGCCCCGTAGGAGCCATTCGCAAGGCTCTGGGCAAACGTCCTCAGTCTCCGGCGGTGACGCCTTAGGAGCTGCCTTAATCTAGTCCCGACAGGTCTTTGGGGCCTTTGGGACTAGGGCAATCGTGTTTTTTCTGTACTCCACTTTTTGAAACATCATGGTTTTTAATTTCAATCTATCCACTTTTTCACTTCCTACCCAAAAGCTAGGCCTAGCGACTACCTTAGCGGTAGCGATCGCGGGCGTATCCGCCTGCGGCTCTGGCGAGCAAGCCACCGACTCAGGAGCGGAATCGGGCGAAACGACTGAAGAAGCTTCGGCAATGCCAGGAGAAGGGGTTGGCGTCACCCCCGGTTATGCCGTGTTGGAAGAACTCTTTCAGACCGAAATCGTCAATATTGGTCTGGAACGCATGGGTTACACCATTGAATCCCCCAAAGAACTGGAATATGCCACGCTGCACGTTGATACCGCGAATGGCGGGATCACCTACACTTCTGCCCACTGGGAAACTCTACACGAAGAGTTCTACACCAACAGCGGCGGCGACGAGGCTTTAGAACGCACGGGCACCTATATTGCCAATGTACTGCAGGGCTATAAGATCGATCAGGCTACGGCTGAAGAATATGGCATCACTTCACTTGAGCAGCTGCAAGACCCGGAAATTGCCGCTTTGTTTGATACAGACGGTGATGGCAAAGCTAACCTAACCGGCTGTAACCCCGGTTGGGGCTGTGAATTAGTCATTGAGCACCAGCTGGATGAATATGGTCTGCGCGACACCGTGCAGCATGATCAAGGCCAGTATTTTGCCCTGATCGCTGACACGATTACCCGCTATGAACAAGGTGAACCCATCTTGTTTTACACCTGGACGCCTCTCTGGGTAAGCGGTATCCTCCGGGAGGGTGAGGATGTCACCTGGTTAGAAGTGCCTTACACCAGCCTGCCAGAGGCCCAGGCTCAGGTCACCGAAGAAGAAACGAGTGCTGAAGGCAAAAATTTGGGCTTTGCCGTAGACCAACAAGTGATTTTGGCCAACCAAGCATTTGTGGATGAAAATCCGGCCGCCACCAAGTTCTTTGAGTTGGTTGAGGTCCCCATTGGCGATGTCAGTGCACAAAATCAGCTGATGCAGGATGGCGAAGATACCCCAGAGCAGATTCGGGCACATGCCGAAGCTTGGGTCGACGACAATCAGGCCTTATTTGACGGATGGATTGAAGAGGCGATCGCGACTCAGTAAACCGACCAATTAAGCACCGTCACTCCCTCCCGCCAGGATTAATTCGTTCTGGCGGGATTTTTGTATCGCTGAAATCTCCAGTCCGCAAGGCATCCAATCCTGGGTTCTGCTATGGCAACCGTGATCTAAATCATGGGGGGATCAGACTACAAACACCAAATTCTCAACGCATTCTTTGGGGTTACTGCGGTTGTTTTACCTAGCCGCGTTCCCAGCCCTCAGAATGAAAAGGACCTTTTTTGTCTTACTGCTTATTCTCGCCAGTATTGAACCCCTCGCGAGACCCACGGATCGCTATCAACCTGCCCTTGCTGGACAAGCGGTGAGCGTAGTTGGGTAATCACCTGGAATTTGCTGCCCTATAGCCCTGTACATTTTGGTCAA
>CAZLYS010000006.1:0-17748 GCA_964563415.1 uncultured Halomicronema sp. | reverse complement strand
AAACTTGAAATAGTTTTCAAATCTAATCAAAATTCAATTATTAACTAGATGTCAATATACTGTTATTCTGAACTTTTCAAGTACACATAACAATCAATTCTGTGAATACTCATTAAATCAAAAAAAATAAGCCATTATTTTGGAGATTTCTTTATATATAAATTTATTGTGGATAACATATATGGAGAGGCTTTTTAAATGTATTTGAATGGCTTATCCATATTTTCTGAATGCTTCAATGTGACTCCAGATTCAATTGAAAATAATTTTCTGTAGAGAAACCTTTGGAATCTGTTAATGCTAAAAATAATGCTTGAAAGAAGGGGCTTGATTAATGAGCGAACCCCTTCTTTCAACGAAGAAAAACCCAAACTATGAGCTGTATGAAGGACTCACAGCCAATTACCCACTAAAACGAAGGGTGCCCAATAATAAGGATGACTCAGGTCATCGCTGTTAATCATACTCATTTGTGCTTCACGCAGTGCATGGGCCTTAGAACGTTTCTCTTGGGCCAGCTGCTGATAGAATTCAGAAATAAGTAGACCAGTTGATGCATCATTGACGGCCCACAGTGTGGCTAAGGTACTTTTGGCTCCGGAACGAACTGCAAATCCTGCTAGCCCTAGTGCTGCTCGATTATCTCCTTCTGCAGTCTGGCAGGCACTCAGTACCAATAATTCAATCGGTTGTTGGACTTGAGGCAATTGCTCTCTCAAAAGAATTTGAAAATCTTCAATCTGCAAGGGTTTATCCCAGCCAACAAGGTATGTCTCACTGACGTCAGAACTAAATTGTCCATGAGTAGCTAAATGAATGATGGGAAAATTTCGACTTTGAAGGAATTCATCTTTGAGTTTTTCAAAAATGAATTCTTCATTGAGGAAAGTTGTTGTTGGTAAAAGGCTAGATATATTGTTGATTTCTTGTTCGACGCCTGGTAATGCTGGAAGTCCTTGATGGGCTTTGGTAATAGCACCTGCAAGAACATTGATATTTTGTTCCGATAATTTTTGTGGTGGTAACAATGTTAAACCGGGAGTTAAAGCGATATTAAAGCGCTCAATTAAATATTGCTCTCCGGTATAAAGAGCAGAAATAGGGATATTTCGTAACGATCCATCTAAGATAAAGACTAAGGTCTCAATTTCATGTTCCTGAAGAGCTGTCTCTAGTGGTGAAATTAGCCATTGGTAGATGGTTTCAGCAACTTCTAGGCGGCTAGTTTCTGAAAATACTGGATTTAGTGTTTGGAGAAATTCAATTACAGTTTGTGCGAGTTTTTCTTGATTGATAGCAATAGAGTGTTGCTGTAGAGGCTCACCTGGAATGTTAGTGATAACGACTAAGCGTTCCGGTAGGATGACTGGGTAGAGAATAGCGGCTTTAGGATCGATTTGGTCAATCTGTTGAGGTTGAATATCTAAACAAGCAGATCGAAAAAAGTTCTGAAGTTCAGCAAGCTGTAGATCTTCAATCGCTTCTCTAGCTTGCTGTAATTCAGTCTCGCTAGCTGTATCGGTGACTAATATATCGACGAATTCTCGATAAACCAGTTCAACATTGTCACGGAAAGCAAATTGCACCAACGGGTCAGCGGCTACAAGCTCGGCGCGAATGAATTTTAGAGTGTTAAGAGCCTGCTGATAAGATTTAATCGCATCTCTATTGAGTTGCTTGGCTATTTCTCCCTGTGTGGCGGTAGATTGCGCTTTCAAGATTCGCCCTTTTTGCCATTGCCAGCGGTATGCAATGTCTTGGGCGTTGAAGGCTTGTGATAAAGTCAGAGCTTGATTGGTGAGGGTAAGGGCATGAGCATATTGCTGAGTGTGCTCATATAAAGTTCCGAGTTGCCCTAATGCGTAAGCTTCAGCGCGCCGGTCACCGAGTGTCTCAGCCTGGGCAATAACCGTTGATAAAAGTTGGGCAATGTCAGTCGCTGTGAAACTGTTCTGTGAGGAGTTGCTCAGGGAAGAACTCAACATTCTTTGCATGTTGGTGGCCAGGTTAACCTTCGCATAAATGCTGAAGCGACTAGGCTCAAGATTGATGACGAGAGGCGACGTGATAGCAAGAATATCGGTAGCCGCCTCCCAACTCTCGTCTTGTGTTAACAGAGAGAGTTGGTTTAAAGTTGCTTGTGCTTTTGCTAGTGGATTCGTTGCAGTGCTTGCTGCCATGGCATAAGCTGTTGCTGCATCAGTGTACTGCTCAGAGCCGCGATAGGCATTGCCTAAACTAAGCCAAGTGGCACTTATGGCTACTTCGTCGCGAATCTGTTCAGCTAGATTAATACTGGTTTGTAAGACTTCCTGGGCTTCTGGTAAGTTACCGGTGATTTGAAGTACCTCACCGATGCTTTTGAGGCCCTTTACTTTTAAAGATGAAGCAGGTAAGGCTTGCACTTCTGTCTTAACTTCAACCAGTTGTAAATAGGCTTGTCGATACAGTCCGATAGTCTGCAACGCTTGAATTTGGTTCAATTGGCTGCCCAATACTCCTTCTGTATCGGCGGCTTGCCGATATGCAGCTTCAGCTTGCAACCAGCTGTCGTAAGCTATTTCTGGCTGGCCCATTGCTAATAGTAGCGATCCTTGAGTATTGAGCGTTTGGGCCTTCAGCAACTGTCCTTGGGGTTGACTGCTGTCCAATTGAGACAGTAGTTCGAGGCTACGCTGCATTAGCGCGTCAGCCTCTTCCCAGTCTCCGAGTTCTTGATAGGTTGTACATAGGGCATTGAGCGTTGAAATTTGGCCGACGTAATCGCCTAGCCTTTCAAATTCGGTATAGGCTGCTTCCCAGGCGAGTTTAGCTTGATTCAAGCGGCCGCTTTGATAAGCTTGTTGGGCTTCGATAAGAACGTCGTCATGGACGGACAACTGTATAGGCTCTGAGTCGATGGCTTGCACCGGTAATAGCGTCATTCCGGCAAAGTAAAAGCTGCATACAAGCCCTAAGCCGAAATATATAAATCGGTTTAAATAGCTTTGTCTTGAATGCATCAGCTTTCTCTATGACACAACGAGGTTTGATGGGCGATCGCCAACGCTGAGGCCCTACTGCCCGTGGAGAAACCCGCTAAAACCAATTGTCCTTGAGCATTTCGAACTAAGCTCTGAGCTTGGCTAAGCACGGCTGCTGGGGTGTTGATTGAGGTGCTGTTTCCGGCCTGGGGGGGCAGTTCAGTTAAGTTAGCAGCGGTGAGGGGTCTAACATCTGCCCAAGAATTTTGCGGTCTGAGCACTTGTGTGGGATCGGTGGGTAATCCGCCTTGGCCTCTAGCCACAAATTCGTTGTCTGTGAGCTGTTCACAAGCGGCAATAATTTGCTTGGTTTCAGAGGGACTGTCAGTTTGCACTTGAACAGTATCAGGCACAGGCTCTGGAGTATTGATGTCCACTATCCCAGCAAACTCTGGTCCTAATGCTGAGGTCGCTGTAATAGTGCTATCGGGTGATTGCACTAGGACGTCAGTATTAATAATTACTCGTCCTCCAAAGTTGGCATCGGAATTAGCGGAGATGTTGCTGGTATCAAGCACGGCCACAGCGCTTGTATCTAAAGTGATATTCCCGCCAGTTGCTGTGCCAGTGGCATTCGTAGAAATCTGACTGTTTAGGAGCGTTAAATTGGTTGCGGTGACCTGGATATTGGCGCGATCGCCATTCAGGGTATCAGCGCTGAGACTACTACCATTCGTCATAAGAATGTTGCGGGCTGCGATGGTAATGTTGCCAGCTGGTCCTTGCCCTGGAGTTAGATTGGGGTTTGCCCCACTTGGCGTGTTACTCACGCTAATAGTGGCACCATCATCAAGGCGCAAGTCGCTAGTTTCAACCATGATGTTGCCGCTACTGCCATTGAGGCCGCTGGCTTGAAAGTCGACGGCATTAGAGAGCAAACCACTCTGACCAAAAGCATCGCCTCCGCGCAACTCGATTTGTGTTGCCCGAACTACCAAATCACCTGCATCACTGGCGCTTAGTGTCCCTGTAACAATTTGTCCCCCATCGTTGACGAGCAAACGCTCCGTATTGATAGTCAGGGTGCCTCCGGCACCAGCCCAAGGACGTTCTGATGCCAAACGAATGGAACTAGGTCCCCCGGCGCCCGGCTCTCCAAAACTGCCAGTCACTTCAATCAATGTGCTGTTGATGTTCCGATTCCCACTAATGTTTAAATTTCCGGCATCGCCAAATCCAAAAGTCCCAGCCGAAATTTGTCCGCCTTCCTGTAGTAACAAAACATCTGTGGCGATGTTTAAATTGCCGCCATTGCCCGTTGCTGCACCAATCGGCCCGCCATCAGCGGCGGCCCCAACTGTCGCAAATATGCCACTAGGGCCAGCCGGTCGACCGCCACGAACGCTGATTGAGTTAGCGGTAATGTTTAACGCTCCAGCGTTACCGCTGCTAAAGGTCCCAGCGGCAATCTGAGCGCCACCATCAAGGCTTAATTGCCCAACGTTGAGATCAATTTGCCCGCCTGTGCCCCCTGCTCCCGTTTGGACACCGGCAAAGACTCCGCTTGGCATGACAACAAATTCAGCTACGCTGGGCGGAATAAAATTGGGGACAAATGTAGAAGTTCCGGAAACCAATAGGCGATCAGCATTCACCTGGACTGAACCTCCTGGACCATTACCTAGGGTATTGGCTATCAGAGCTGACCCATCGTTGAGGGCGATTGTTTGGCCACGAAGAGAGATCGTCCCGGCGCGATCGGCACTGACATCAATTAAGGCGGCATTTTCAAGATTGATATTACTAAAAGTATCGATACCGCCGTAACTTAAGCTGAATCCTTTTCCCAAAGGAACTAACCCGACTTGGCCATTGCTGACGCTACCGACTTCTATTCGATTCCCTGGTGCTGACAGGACCGCTCCGTCTAACGTTACTGACCCTCCTACTAAGGCCAAGGTGCCTTGATTTAGCTGCAGGTCTGGGGTGGTGAGGCTATCCACGATCGAAAAATTAGGATTGACAAAAAGATTATTGCCAGTCCCATTTACCATGATGTTGCCAGCATCTGCCCCGACTTGTAAGCCAATAGGCACATTGACAGCGAGTAATGAAGTGGTCGCACTACTATCCGTTAGGCTAAATTCACCCTCGTCAAACGCGATGCCGCTAGCAGTGCTGGCGAAAAACGACCCTCCGAGCTGTAGACGAGCGCCGTCACCAAACGTGATGCCATTGGGATTGAGTAAAAAGAGGTTGGCATTGCCACCATTCACGGCTAGCAGCCCATCGATCACAGAGAGGTTATTACCAGTGACTCGAGTAATGATGTTATGTACACCTGGATCGGTAAAGCTGACAGTGGCTCCAGGATCGACCCCAAAACGAGTAAAACTATGAAATAGGTTGCCGCCTGCTGCAGTCCCCCCAGTAATCGTGCAATTACCAGAGCACGCTGCTCCTCCGTTGACTTGGGTGGTGGGCGTAGTTCCGTCAATGACAATCGTTTGTGACCAACCTGGCAATGCTGACATTAAGGTCAGGCCAATTACTGCACTAGCATTTAGGTGCCATCTGAAAAAGAATGAATATATGGCAATTTTTCTAGATGATCTGTACATGGTAGTGCCGCTGTAGCTGATGCTCTGCGCTTCCTTGATAATGTAAGAGTGCCCGTCCTAAAGCAATTCTCTCTATCTCTAATTGATCTGTCGAGAAATTATTATGAGATGAAGAAAAATATTTCCTGAATCTAGTTGAAAGTATATTGATTGACTGAAAAATAGATTGTAAAGCTAGAAATAGCTTTTCATTTTCGTTGATTTCTCTAAATATTGCTTGTGTCTACTCACTGAATTCAGTGTAGTTTTCATGTTGATTATTCCAATTATATTTCACAAGAATGGTATGATAAAAGTTCTGTGGCCTCCTGTGTATTTAAAGGATATGAGAAGTAGTATCCTTGCATATGTTGAAAGCCAATTGATTTCAGGATTTCAACATCTTTTCGAGTTTCAACTCCTTCTACAACAGCTCTGAGGTTTAGCTTTTGCGAAAGAGCGAGAATGACTTCACATATTTCCCAGCTTTGATTCGCGACAAATGCTCGATCAACTTTTAGGGTGTCGAGCGGTAGGGCGGATAGGCGTGAAAGGGCTGAATAGCCTGTACCAAAATCATCTAGGTGAAGTTTGACGCCTAACTCTCGTAGACGTTGGAGTACTCGTGTAACAACTTGGCTGTTCTCGACTAAGGCGCTTTCTGTAATCTCAAGTTTTAAACTCTGAGGGTTGATCTGGGTTTCCTGTAGCACTTGAGCTACATGATCAGCTAATTCTAAATGTGAAAGCTGTAAGGCTGATAAGTTCACGCTGATTGTGAGCGATCGCTGATGTGGAAACGATCGTTGCCATTGCTGTAATTGACGGCACGCTTTAGTAATCAGTTGTTGTCCCATTGAGTGAATAAGACCATTCTCTTCAGCTATGGGAATAAAAATGATTGGTGAAATGATTCCATAAATGGGATGCTTCCAGCGTGCCAAGGCTTCAAATCCGTCAATTGTTTGGGTCTGACTACAAACAATGGGTTGATAGTTGAGATAGATGTCATGCTGTGCGATCGCTGCTATTAAGTCGTGTTTGAGGTGAAACCAGCGAATCTGCTCATCAGAAAGTACCGAAGTGAGGACGGCGGGTTGTTCTTCGACAGCAGTAGCCAGACGGCTGAGGCGTTCTAAGTTCGCCATAGCGGTATTCAGCAGTTGGCTGCCTTCACGTGAGAGTTGGCCAAAGCGACCAGTGCCCAACAGGCGAATTGCCCCTTGCAGATTCTGGAGGGGATGCTGCAGTTCATGCTGCATCAGAGCAGAAAGATTGCTTAATTCATGTTTGGGGATAGGGTATGACAATTGCATCAGTTTGGTTGGTAGATGTTATATCAATGGATATTTAGGGCCATCTTTAGAGAAACAGCAGGGAGAACCGATTGAAAGATGGTCAATCAAGACAAGATCCAGACCCTTATAGATCTTGCCGCCCCATTAAACGAAGGTTGTACTGCTGTTGAGGTCTAGCAGTGTCAAGTGTTGGAATTGAGCAACTAAATCTACGCCGTAGTAAAGGAATAAATCGCTGCCCTGGGTGGACTGCTGGTAATCAGTGGCAGAGCCATGAAGCTGTAGGGTATCGATACCATTAGTGAAGTCGGTAATCACGGCGTAGTCGAGGTTACCGCCGGTGCTGTAGTAAGCGGTCTGGGTATCGCCAAGGATGAACACGTCGGCTCCAGCCCCACCCGTTAGGGTATCGATTTCAAGGGCTCCAGCCGCATCGGCATCGGTGCCGTTGAGGGTGTCATCACCGACTTCACCAAAGAGGGTGTCGTTACCACTGCCGCCAATGATGAGGTCATTGCCTGGCTCCCCTTGAACTGATGGCGTGCTTGTCAGTGCTTCAAACACCACATTGGCGCTGTTGATGGGGTTGGCTGGTAGTTGCGCAATTTCGACGCTGCTTAACTGCTGATCGTACAGACGAACGTTTTGGAGCGTGCCGGAGAAATGATTTTCTAAGACATCTGCGGATTCATTACCGCTGGCCCATTGATTTGCTCCTAAGACAATGGGTTCACGATTGCCGCTACCGCCAGCACTGGTTCCTAACCCGCCGGTATAGCTATTGGTATCGACTAAGGTGCCGTTGAGCCAGAGTTCTAGGCCGCGATCGCCAAATGTGATCGCCACATCGTAGTCCTGTCCTGAGCTGACCCAAGTAGACGTGTAATAAGTCTGATGAGTGTTTTGGAAGCGGGCAATCAGTTGTCCCGACTCTAGGTATACGGTGAAATGCCCGCCATCGTCGTAATCCTCTGAGTCTTTAGAGATGAGCCCTTGGTGCCCAGAAACACTATCTGCTTGGAAGCGGAAGCTGAGGGTGCCATCATCCAGCAGCATGGCGGTCTTATGGTCAAAGATGCGAACATCGTCGCCATCAAACTGGTTTTCTAAAGGCAAGGCAGACGATACCGTATTGCCTGCTCCTCCTTGAGCAGTTGTCAGTGCCTCAAACACCACGTTGGCACTGCTGGCGCGGTTCGTTGGTAATTGAGGAATTTCGACATTGCTCAGCTGCTGGTCATACAGGCGGACGTTGTGCAGTGTACCGGTGAAATATTCTCGGAGATCATCAGCCACTAGGTCGCCACTGCGGGTTTGGGTTGCCCCCAAAACAATCGGCTCTCGATTGCCCGAACCACCAGAATTTGTGCCGAGACCCCATGTTTTGTTGCTGTTGCTGACCAGCGCACCATTGAGCCAGAGTTCTATACCGCGATCGCCAAACGTGACGGCCACATCATAGGCTTGGCCAGCCTCGACTTGAGCGGCAATGTGATACTGCTTCCTGTGAGTTTGAAAACGGCCCACCAGCCAGCCGTCGTTCAGCTCTATATTCAGATGCCCGCCATCGTCATAACCCGAGGAGTCTTTGGAGAAGAGCCCCTGGGTGCGATTGACATCATCGGCCTCGAAGCTAAAGCTCAATGTACCTTCATTGATCAGCATCTCATTGCTGTGGTCGAAGACCAGGGCATCATTGCCACTAAATGAGGTTCCTGCGTTGCCTGGGGCCGGTGCAACATTTTGGGGACTGGCCGCTAGTTGGCCAATTTCCGCAACATTCAAAGCACGGTTATAGACCCTGGCGTCATCCAGCGTGCCATCAAAGTGGGTGCCGGCCAAGTCAGCGCCCAGTAAGAGATGATCATCACTGTTGCCAAAGGTGAGATTCGATTCTGCAAAGCTGGAATCTAACTCACCATCGATATAAAACTGAACCTGGCTGCCATCGTAGGTGACGGCGACGTGGTGCCATTGGTCAGTCGTGATTGTGCCGTTTGAGAACCAATCCCCAGAGCCGACAGCCCCAGACAGCGAACCGTAATTAGCAGTGAAAGACAGGCCGCCATTGGAGGCTAACTCAAGACCATAGGCAATGTCAGAATCGCCTTTGACGATCAAACCGTTCCAGTCATCAAAGCTGTCGGCCTTGACCCAAGTGGCGAGGGTGAGTGTGTTGCTGAGGTTGAGGGCATCGGCATCAGCAACGACCACGAGATCGTTAAAGCCATTAAAGGCTAAGCCGCCACCCATTTTGCCACTGGTCCATGGACTGCTGGACCGTTGGTCACTCATATAGGTCAGCAGGGTACCTGAATGTGTCCCTGTCGAGTCTTCTGCTTGGAAGCCACTGCCCTCATCAAAGGTCCAATGGCCTACTAGCCCGGCAGTCGGTCCAGGATCAACCGTGTCGTTAGCGGCAGCAAAATCCCCATAGAGGATGTCGTCTCCAGCCTCTCCATAAATCGTGTCATCATCGGCACCGCCGTAGGCCGTGTCATGACCCTCACCCCCTCGAATCACATCGTTGTTCACAGGGGTTAGGGGAACCTCGGCTTCAACGTCTGGAACGTCCGGTGTTATTTCTGTAGGGGGTTCGACTTGGATGAACTGGATATAGTCGATGTTGCCTGTATCGCTGCCGTCTGCGATCGCACTTAATTCAATCAAGTCAAACTGTTCGATAGCAATGCCTTTAGCCACGGTGCGGCTCACCAAGCTATTGGTGCCCGCCACATCTGCAAAGTCTTGATCGGCATACCAGCGATCGACCTCTTGGTTGTCAACCGAGAGGGCAATTTCTGCAACTCCCCCAGTGGTGTCGTAGTAGCCCACGACGATGTTGTAGTAACCGCTTTCTCCACTAAACAGGCTTGTAGCTTGTAGCAGTGGGTTAAAAGGGATCTCTGAAAAGGATGAAAAAGAACCGTCGTCGTCATCGTCGTCATCACCGTCGTCGTCACTGCTGATAGAAAACGATGGGATGTAGGTCTCAACGTAGCCCCCTCCGGAGGCAAAATCACCTTGCCGAATCGTTCCACCAAACACATTCATTTGCTCGGCTTCGAGCGTCACAACCGTGCCAGTCTCGATGTTGGGAATACCATCGATCTCTGATGGCAGAGGTTCCACCGCTTCTAAAGTGATGTAGTCGATCGCGGCGAAGTCCAGCCCGTTTGCATTCCCTTGAATCTCGATCACATCCCCCTGATTGAGGGTGACGTTTAACCCTAAGGTCTCGTCATGGGAAGCAAAATCGTCTCGGTTGAATTGCCAGCTGTGTAGGGTCTCGCCATTTAAGAGCACCGTTGCTGAGGCGTTGCCCAAAATATTGTCAAAGTAGTTGGCATAGAGGTTATAGACGCCCGTCTCACCGGTGTAGGTGTAGGTGGCGGTACCAACTTCCCCAGTGACGTTGTGGACGACCGCATCCCCTGAGGCATAGACACTGTCGAACTGGGTGTAGCCGCCCCCCAGCACCATGTCTTCAGTCTCAATGCGGATATCAGCCTGCTGACCATCGTTGCCCGCCACAAATTCGTATACAGGGGGCGCAGTGGGATCGGTTCCACTCCCTGTAGCCGAGCCAGGGGTGACAATATCCAAATAATCGAGGAGGGCTAAGTCGGTGTCGCGATCGGACTTACCCTTGAGGGTGATTTCGTCACCTGCTTCCAACGTGATGCCAGAAAGGGTGTGGGTTCCGGCCCCAGCACTACCGTCCAATCGCCAAGTGTATTTTTGCTTCGGCCCTTTGCCCTTCACCTCTAGGGTGATTTCAGCGGAACCCCCGGCCTGATCTTCATAGCCAACAATCAGGTCATAGGTGCCACTGGGGCCATTAAAGGTGGTTTCCGCTCGGCCCTTGCCTTGAGTTTTGATGACGTTACCGCCCGAAGCCCCAGCCTGGTCATCTACCTTATAATTTTTCAACTTCATGTCCTCGGCTTCGAGGCGCATGGCGAAACCGAGATCTGCTAAAGCTTGATCGGCGCTGATGGTTGGGTCGGCGGGTGTATTGGTTGCGTTTGAGTTGTCGGTGACGGGCACAAAGTAATCGTCGCCATAGAGAATGTCATCTCCCATCCCCCCTTCGACTGTGTCTTTACCGACTCCCCCGATCACCAGGTCGGCGCCACTGCCCCCGTCGACCAGGTCTTCACCGTCGCCCCCATTCAGAACGTCGTCACCGGTATCCCCTTTGAGAGCGTCGCGTCCCGCGCCCCCATCGATATAATCATCGCCGCGCCCACCGGCCATGATGTCGTGTCCGGCTTCGCCGTAGAGCTGGTCGTCTTCGTTTTCGCCCGCGATGAAATCGTCACCCTCGCCGCCGAAGATGGTGTCCTTGCCGTGCCAGCCATAAGCAATGTCGTTGCCATCACCCCCAAAGATGACGTCATCACCCGCTTTGCCGTCAATCAGGTCGTCACCGCCGACTCCGTTGATGAAGTCGTTGATGTTGCCCCCGGCCAGAATGTCATCGGTTGCTCCGCCCGTAATAGCGGCATTACCGGTAATCTCAGCTTGGTTAGTGGCTTGATCGAGGGTTTTGCTGTGGCCCTCGATTTGCTGAAACCAAGTGCCCCAACCCTGCTCCAGGACCTCAGTTTCAAACTTCTGGAACCAAGTGCCCCAACCCTGCTCCAATAAGCCATCGTCAATATCCTGGAACCAAGTGCCCCACATTTGGTTCAGGGTGTCAGCATCCACCGTTTGGAACCAAGTGCCCCACATTTGGTTAAAGGTGGCTTCATCCACCGATTGGAACCAAGTGCCCCACATTTGGTCAAACGTGGCCGCATCTATTTCTTGGAACCAGGTGCCCCACATTTGGTTAAACGTGGCCGTATCCACCGTTTGGAACCAAGTGCCCCACATTTGGTCAAACGTGGCCGTATCCGCTGTCTGGAACCAAGTGCCCCACATCTGACTAAATGCAGCGGCATCGGTCTCCTGGAACCAAGTGCCCCACATCTGACTAAATGCAGCGGCATCGGTCTCCTGGAACCAAGTGCCCCACATCTGATTGAGGGTGGCCTCGTCCACATTCTGAAACCAAGTGCCCCAACCTTGCTGAAACAACTCAGGGTCGGTCTCTTGAAACCAAGTGCCCCACATCTGATTGAGGGTGGCCTCGTCCACATTCTGAAACCAGGTGCCCCACATCTGCTGAAACGTGTCCGCATCCGTTTCTTGGAACCAGGTGCCCCACATTTGATTTAGCGTGGCCTCATCCACACTCTGGAACCAAGTGCCCCACATTTGATTCAGCGTGGCCTCATCCACATTCTGAAACCAAGTGCCCCACATCTGCTGGAAGGTATCGGCATCCACATTCTGGAACCAGGTGCCCCACATTTGGTTCAGCACTTCCGTATCCAACTTTTGGAACCAAGTGCCCCACATTTGGCTGAACGTGTCCGCATCCATACTCTGGAACCAAGTACCCCAGGTTTGGTTAAACGATTCCGCATCTGCCGTCTGGAACCAAGTGCCCCACAACTGATTGAGGGTGTCAGTATCCATCTCCTGGAACCAAGTGCCCCACACCTGACTGAGGCTCTGGGATTCAAACTCTTGGAACCAAGTGCCCCACCCCTGTCGCAGGAGCTCAGCATCAAAATCCTGGAACCAAGTACCCCAGCTTTGATTCAACATGTCCGCTTCAAAGCTTTGGAACCAAGTGCCCCAGCTCTGATTCAACATGTCTGCTTCAAAGCTTTGGAACCAAGTGCCCCACCCCTGTTCTAAAACCTGCTGCTCAAAATCCTGGAACCAAGTGCCCCACAGCTGGTTGAGCATCTCCTGCTCAAAGCTCTGAAACCAGGTGCCCCACATCTGTTCAAAGACTTGGCCCTCCAACGCTTGGAACCAGGTGCCCCACAGTTGGTCTAGGACGGCAGCATCCAAGTCAAGGTCCTGAAACCAAGTGCCCCAGCCTTGCTCCAGCAGTTGGTCTTGAAATTCGGCAAACCAAGTGCCCCAGCCTTGCTCCAGCAGTTGGTCTTGAAATTCGGCAAACCAGGTACCCCAGCCCTGCTCCAAAATTTGATTGTCAAACCCTTGGAACCAGGTGCCCCAGCCCTGTTCCATGATCTGCTCTTTGAAAGCGTTGAACCAGGCTTCGTAGCCCAAGCTCTGCCAGTCTTGACCGCTGGTTAAAGCCGCTTCGACGGCTTCCACATTCACACCAAAGGTGCCTGCAACGCTTTGTTGGGCTTGCTCATAAAGGGTATCGAGGTCTAATCCATTGGCTAAAGTCTCATAGTCCACATCCCAACCAATGGCATCCAGAGCAGTGAGGTCTAAGTCCGAGATATCGGTGCGCTCTTGATACCCTAGAGTGGGGTCCATGATTCCCAAGGCATCCTGGTAGCGCTGCCAGTGGCTGGCTTGGTATTCGTTGCCTTCTTCGAATTCGGCGAGGTTGGTTTGACCGCCATCGATGGAGAAGTAGGCGGGGTTGCCAAAGGTGAGATCAGCAATACCGTCACCGTCGGCATGACGCATCAGGTCCAGGCTAGTAATGCCTTCGGTGCGTTCTTCACCGGAATGCATCGTGAAGGTATCGATGAGCCCATCCAGACCACTGACGAAGCCGAGACTATGGCCAATTTCGTGGAGGGCCATGGTCAAGAAGTCGAGGGTGCCTTCGGGGGCATCGGCTTCGCGAGTAAGGTCGTAGTGCCAGTCGAAGCTGGTGTTAATCAGGATGTAGCCATCAAGGCCGTCGGGATTCGCAAGAACATCTCTATCCCAGGTTTGACCGTCCTCTAAAACTAAAGCCTCTTCCATGCCGAGGGCTTTGGCTTGGGCGCGGGTGAGCATTAGCTCGGTGTTGCCATCGACAATTTCGCCGTTGACACTGACATCAACTGTGTTGCCTGCTTGCAGAGCTGCCAGCACCTCCTGGTCTTCAGCAGTCGTGATGTCGTTGGCTAAATACTGTTGGTAGGTGCCGTAGTGAGTGTCGTGAAAGATAGGAATAGCGCCGCCGACAGCTTGACCGTTTTCCCCCAGTTGGTCAGTGGCCCCGATGCGCAGGTTAACGGCCACATCGTCTTGGAGTAGCTTGGACCAGATAGCAGCAGCCATTTCGAAGCCAACGCGCTGCTCCAGACTGACATTTGCATCAAAAGTGAAATTGAATTGCATGGGTAGATTTCCGGATTAAGTCTGATTGCAACAAGAGGGACCAAGAAGGTGCTGGAGCAGATGACACCCAAAGCAAGAATTTATAAAAGTACGTTTTTATACATTGTTCTGGTCTTCAGAGGATAGATATCTAGACAACTCTTAGCCAACCTACTTAGAGAAGGTTTTATAAAGGCTCAATAACTGATATTTTTTCAGTGTTTTTACTGAATTTAATTGTTTCTGTTGAAGGTGTTTCCCTAAAGATTGCTACGATTTGCGATCAATTACGTAAGTGTATGCACTGACATGGCGTTGTGTTGCTGTTTGGGGATGTGGCAGCTTTAAATACGTGAAATTTGAATATGTGATTGTTTAACTACCGGCTGCGGCGAATTAGCTACAAGAGTTGTGACGGTTCAACATGGCGCTAAGCTAAGCCTGGATAAGGGTTTAGCCTCTGAGGGCCATTCAAACTCCTGAGTGTGTCCAGATTGAAATGTGTGTTTATACTCTGGTGAGATTTATCCCAACTTGATTTGAGACAACGTGCTAAGAGAAGTTGCGGTTGCTACTGATCAGGGATTCAAGAGAGTTCACGAGGTTGTCAAACTAAAGGGCCATGCAGCCTGCTTCTGTCTTAGTTTTCAAAGGTTGGGCTTGTTCATCGTCGTTGCTGGATGCTGCTGTGTGTGGCGGCAGCGGCGATCGCTGATGAGGGCCAACCCTCATCACCACGATGCAACGGCTCGCATGGTTGACTAGCTAGCCGTTTTTTGCGTGGAGGTTCAGCCTGAAAAGTACTGAGCTTGTTATAGAAGCATGGTGGCGGTTATTTGGGCTCAAGCGCTTTGGAGTAGTTGAGCTGCAATAGCACTTTTGAATAGGGCTAAGCCATCGGTGTTATGCAAAAGGGCATCGGAGGCTCTTTCGGGATGAGGCATCATACCGAGAACGTTCCCTGCACGATTGCAAATACCCGCAATATTGTTTATGGAACCGTTGGGGTTGCTCTCTGGAGTGGTCTCTCCAGCAGCGCTGCAGTAACGAAAGATGATTTGCCGGTTGTCTTCTAGCGATCGCAAGGTGTCAGGATCGGCATAGTAGCAGCCTTCCCCATGGGCAATAGGCAGCGTAATGATGTCGTCAGCCTGGTAGTCGCGAGTCCACACTAGGTCAGTACGCTCAACTCGCAGGGGCACACGATCGCAAATAAAGTGCAAACCTTGATTACGGACGAGGGCTCCGGGTAGTAAGCCTGCCTCCGTTAGAATTTGAAACCCATTGCAAATGCCAAGTACCAGGCCACCACGATGGGCATGTTTTACTGTGGCTTGTAGGGCTGGGGAAAAGCGGGCGATCGCGCCACAGCGCAAATAGTCGCCATAGCTAAAGCCTCCCGGCACAATCACGAGGTCGGCATTTTGTAGGTCGTTGTCTTCATGCCAGACCATTTGAGTGGGCTGGCCTAGCAGGTCACGCGTCACGTAGGCGGCATCGCGGTCGCAATTGGCTCCTGGAAAGACAATAACGCTGACGTTCATGGTGGTCGATTTCCAAATGGAAGGTCACAAAATCAAGCGGCGGTACCGGCAGCTGTTTTGACCTCAAGGTCAAAGTGATAATTCTCGATGACAGGGTTAGTCAGCAGTTGGTCACACATCTCATCCAGTTGCTGACGAGCGTTGTCCTCACTTGCCGCAGTGAGGGTGACCTGGATGTATTTGCCCATGCGAACCTGTTCGATGCCCTCAAACCCCATATGATGCAGACCTGATTGCACGGCTGTACCGGCTGGATCGAGTACTGAGGGACGCAGCGTAACGTATATTTGCGCTTGGTAGGTCGGCATTGCGATCGCGTCTTAAAAAGTTCCATTATCCTACCGTATACCGCTCTGCACTAAGCTAGTAGAAAAGCGGTTGCTAAGGTGAATGAACGGACGCACGCGTAGTCAAGAACGCATTCTAAAAGTAATGAAAGGGCTGACCAAACCGACCTCGGCCCAAGATTTATATATGGAACTGCGTAATCATGAATACAGTATTGGTCTGGCAACCGTTTACCGGTCTCTGGATGCGCTGAAATTAGAGGGTTTGGTGCAAGTCAGAACTCTTCCCAGTGGCGAATCACTCTACAGCCTGCCTCAGGAAGATCGTCACCATCTCACCTGCCTACGCTGTGGTAGCAGTATTTCCATTGAAGAGTGTCCAGTGCATGGCTTAGAACGTGAACTGCAACAGCACCATAAGTTCCGTATTTACTATCACACGCTAGAGTTTTTTGGCCTTTGCCCAGACTGTCAAGCAAAAGAAGATGCTGTGGTCGGCTAGGAGCGCAATATATAGTGCCTAGTCTTAGGCGGCGACTGGGCTAGAAACATCGATGAGCAAACCGTTGGGATCGGTGAGTAGCAGCCGTCGCTGACCATAAAACTCGTTTTTGGGTGGCTGCAGTACTGCCAGGTTCATAGACTGGGCGCGGCCATAAACGGCATCCACATCATCGACGACAAAAGTGAGATAACAGCCCTGGGGCATCGCGTGAAATTCTGGGGGTATGAGCTCATGATCTTGTTGGATGATGCCGAGTTCCAAACTGGCATTGTCAGGCGACGTCATCTGAACGAACCAATCGCTGTCAAAAGTCACTTTGAGCCCCAGCAACTGTTGATAAAAATCTCGGCTGGTGGCTAGATCTTGCGAACAAATATTGGTCATCAAGCGCGCGATCGCCATTTATCCCCCTAAGGTTTTAAATCACGGCAATACATTCAATTTCAACCCGCACGTCTTTAGGTAAGCGGGCGACTTCGACACAGGCGCGGGCAGGGGCATTGTCTTCGCCAAAGTGTTTGGCATAAGTCGCGTTCATGGTGACAAAGTCATTCATGTCTTTGAGAAAAACGGACGTTTTGACAACGTGATCGAGGGTGGCACCGCCTGCTGCGAGGATGGCTTTGAGGTTGGCGATCGCTTGCTCGGTTTGGGCCACAATGTCATCGCCACCCACTAATGCTCCCGTTTGTGGATCGAGGGGAATTTGCCCCGAGACAAACATCATGGATCCGGTGGCGACAATGGCCTGATTATAAGGGCCGACGGGGGCAGGGGCATGATCGGTTTGAACGATTTGACGATCCATATAATTGGGCTCTTTTATCGGTGAATGACGGCAACCATTATTGCAGGGATCGATGGGTTGGTGGAATTGGTGAGGTGAGTGACTTGGGTGGTTGGATTGCTAGGTGTTGGGTTTGAGGTCACGCGTTGCTTGGTTATCCGTTGCTACATGTCCAAAAACTTTTCCGCATTCAGCACTCCGACTGCCGCATTCATGCTGGTCTTGGGCGCACCCCATAGTGTCGATACTGCCAATAATCTTGCAGAATGCGATCGTGATCAAAACACAGGTTAGGGGGTACTTCCCACGGGGCGAATAAGGCAATATCTTTGGCATCATCATCAGCGACGGGTGTGCCAGTCGCGTAAGCGAGGAAGACGATACTAATCGTATGTTTGCGGGGGTCGCGGCGGGGGTCGGAATAAACGTAGAACTGCTCAATGAGCGTGACGTCGAGTTGGGTTTCTTCTTGTGCCTCGCGAATGGCGGTAGTTTCAACTGATTCGCCATAGTCCATAAAGCCGCCAGGAATGGCCCAACCAAACGGTTCGTTGCGCCGTTCAATCAGCACGATGGGGCGATGGGGGCGATCGCGCATTTCAATAATGATGTCTACCGTTGGGGCTG
>CAZLYS010000005.1:0-17760 GCA_964563415.1 uncultured Halomicronema sp. | reverse complement strand
TGCGCCACTTCTGTTGATATAGCCAATTTCTCTCTAATTCACAACAGGTCTAATGTGTTTAGGAGCAATCTACTGGGCTCGATTAGACAAAGTTTATTACGGCAACACCAAGGAAGTTGCTGCGCGGTTTGGATTTAATAGCCAATACTTTTACGATGAGATAGCTAAACCCCGCGAAGGGCGGCAGATCTCGATGCAAGCCTTGATGTCAGAGGTAGCGGTGACAGCCTTTGAGGAGTGGAAAAATCTGCCCGATAAGCAATCATACTGAGGTATTCTCTGCTGCTGTTGACCGAAGTAATGTCACGATAGTCAGTAATTATGGCAAGCCGCAGTTTGGTTAGATTACTCTGCGTCACTGTAATCCTCATCTGACAGGCCTTTCAATTTCGCATTCCGACTTCAATATTCCGAATTCTTATATCATGCGTGGCTAGTTCTGCCCATCTAGCGGCTAACTCTGAACCCGGTTTTCCTGAGAGACCGATGGACTTATTCGAAGCTTGGGATGATGCGACTAAATGACTGAGGGGCTGCTATCGGAACTATTGCTAAATATAGGCAATAGTCACACCGGTTCCGCCATCGGCTTGCTCAGCGGCTTCAAACTTTTGTACTTGCGGATGGCGCTGTAGATATTCCTGCACGCCGCGCCGCAATTTGCCCGTGCCATGGCCATGAATGATCCAGATGGGGCCATGGGCACAGGCGATCGCATCTTCCAACTTATCCTCGGCTTCGGCGACGCGCATGCCCCTTAAATCGAACGTATTTTTTGAGGTTCTCACGGCGGGGGCAAGGGGCGACGGTGAGGGTTCTGGAGAGGGAGCTACTTTGGGCTTTGGCAGTTCTGCTTTTTCGCCTTGGAGAGATTCGATCTCAGTGAGGCTGACGGTCATTTTCATCAGCCCAAACCGCACCATGACCTTACCATCTTCATCCGGATCGGCTAGCACTTCAGCGGTCTGCCCCAGGCTGGGAATGCGGACACGATCGCCTGTTTTAGGCTTGAATCCAGGTTTTGACTTTTTAGGCGTAGGCGGGGGCTGGTGCTGCGTCGCAATTTGGTTAACCGCGTCGGTTGCCTTTTGGGCAGCTTGGGCCGTGGGTTCGCCCTGCTGCAATCGGCGGATGACTTGAGCAATCTCTTTGCGGGCATCGGTGATCGCGGCCTGCACCGTCTGTTCTTGTTGCTGTTTTAGGTCCCGCTCCCGCGCTTCTAAAAACCTTGCCTTATGAGCGACTTCACGGTGGAGTTTTTCCGTTGCCGCCAGCAGTCTGGCGGCTTCGTCAGCTTTTTCTTCCTGCTGTTTACGCTGGGCTTCTAGACCGGCGATGACTTGGTTCACGTCCTGCTGCTGACTGATGCCGATATGATTTTGGGCTTCTGCAACTACAGCTTTATCCAACCCCAGGCGCTGAGCAATTGTGAGGGCGTTAGAGCGCCCTGGAATGCCCCAGAGTAAACGATAGGTAGGGGACAGACTGACATCATCAAACTCCACGGAGGCATTTTCAAAGCGATCGTCCTCGTACTTCAACGCTTTGAGTTCGCCATAGTGAGTAGTGGCTACGGTAAAGCGAGCTTGATCGGCTAGATAGTGCAAGAGGGCGATCGCCAAGGCACTTCCTTCAGAGGGATCCGTTCCGGCACCGACTTCATCTAAAAGGATGAGGGCATTGGTGGGAGTGGGTGTAGGGGTAGGTGGGTCAGTTGTTGAGGGAATATGGGTGGTCTCTTCTGTGACAGGAGAGGAGGCAGTATCGTTAATGGCGGCTAATGACTGATGGTTGATAGCTGACGGTTGTCCGTCTTCTTGAATTTGGGCTGATACTGGCGCGGGCTGAATCGCGGTCAAAATGCGGCTAATGCGTTTGATGTGACCCGAAAAGGTCGACAAGCTCTGTTCGATGGATTGTTCGTCACCAATGTCGGCTAAAACTTGGTCGAACCAGGGAATTTCAACCGGTTCACGTGCAGGGACGTATAACCCCGCTTTGGCCATCAGGGCGGCGAGGCCCAGAGTTTTGAGGGTCACGGTTTTTCCCCCCGTATTTGGCCCCGTAATCGCGACGACCCGAGTTCGAGGGTTCACGATGACATCGATGGGCACCACTTCATTGCCTTGTTCATGGCGCTGCTGCCACACCAATAGCGGATGCCGCAGCTTGCGCAGGGTAGTTTGCTCGCCCTCGGTCACAAATCGAGGCGCGTTGGCTCCCAGCCATTCACTATAGCGGGCACGAGCCGTGGCCAAGTCGAGCACCGTGACAATGCGCAACAGGTCTTCCAGGTCGTCGTAATTTTCGGCAACTTTGGCGCTGAGGGCACGACAAACGGCCTCTTCTTCGACCTGTTCTTGGCGCTGGAACTGCCGCAGGCGATTGCCCATCTGAATAATGCTATTGGGCTCGATGTACAAGGTTGCGCCGCTTGTGGAAGCATCATGGACAATGCCGGAAATAGTGTCTTTTTGCGGCGCTTTGACCGGAATGACAAAGCGATCGCCCCGCTGCGTAATCACCGCTTCTTGAATGGCGTTACTCTGCTGTTGCAGCATGTTGTTTAGCTTTTGATAAATCTGGTGGCGCTGTTCCTTCAGATTTTCCCGAATGCCGCCCAGCTTGGGGGTGGCGCGATCGGTGACTTTGCCGCGATCGTCGATGCAATAGTGAATGTCTTGCTCTAGCTCTGGATAGGTGCGCAGAGGAGCTACGAGTTGTGACAGGGTGGTTAACTCGTCGGCTTCAAAACCGTCGATCGCTCGCCGGAGCTGTCGCGCCCCAGCTAAGGTCGTCGCGATATCAAGCAGCTCTGGAGGCTGTAAGAGACCCTGACGGCGAGCCCGTTCGAGGGCATCGCCGATGTCTCGAATGCCGGTAAATTTGAGCCCTGGCGGGTGTTGATCAATCTGGTAGGCTTCGGTCGTGGCGGCCAGCAACTGCTCACTCTCAGTTTGGCTGACGGGCAAAGTCAGTTGCCGAGCGGCGATCGCCCCTAACTTTGTCGCGGCAAAAGTGGATAGGTGCTGGCAGAGACGAGACCACTCTAAGAGGGAAAGCGCTTCAGATTGAATCAAGGCAGGCTAATGGTCAGTGAACAAAAAAACAATGATGGCCGCGAGCAGGAGCTATGAACTCAGTATAGAATCTCTGACCTAAGACCGGAAATCTACAGAAACTTAATCAGGACTTCAGTGAAAGTTGCATCAAACTCGGGATAAATAACTAGTAGATATGAGTACCTTCAACAATAGGTAGGCATTCAGGGATGGTCGTGCCGCCATGGTGCCTACGCGCATTCACGGAGTCATCGTTGAACTGCTGCTAGTCAGAAAGCGGCAGAGTTGTTGATAATCAATCGGCAGCGATCGATTCTGGAACCGGGATTGGAGGTGTTATCACTCTTGATCGCTGCTGCTGACTTAGTCACCGTCGGGTGGTTATAGAGGAAATTGAAAACTTGCCCGGATTCAAGTGATTCCGTCTGAAATAGGCTTCTAAGGTAAGGCTTGTAAAGTTTTCGAATACATTACTCAGCTTGATTTAGGGGGAAACTACCTACACTCAAAGATCTAGATTACGGAATCGCCAATTCGCTTACGTTTACACGCGAACCCAGCTTACAGGATGTCCACTCAACCCGATTCTCACTCCCCGCCGCCTGCTTCTCGGCAGCTACCTTTACGCATGGTTTTGGTCGTGTCGTTTGTAGTGCAAATTGCGGCGGCAGTCGGTTTGACCACAGCTCTCTCTTGGCGGAACGGTCAAAAAGCGGTGGATGATTTGGCATCGCAGTTAAGTGAAGCGGCTGCCAACCGCATTCGTGAACATGTTCAGACGTATTTACTACAGCCAAATTTGCTCCAACGAGATAGCCGCAGTAACCTGTTTTATGGTGATGTGGCCCTTTCCAATTCGTCCACAATTGCGCGGCATTTTTGGCACCAAATTCGAGCTTCTGACGGCATTAGTAGCATTTATCTGGGTTACCCTGACGGCACGTTTGTGGGCATCCAAGAGCGCGATAATGGCCAAACCGTGCTGTGGGAAGTCACACCGGAAACGGCTCCTCAGCGCTCAACCTATCGATTAAATGAGGCGGGTGAACGGCGAGAACAGTTGAGTTCGCAGTTCTATGATCCTCGAGGGCGACCTTGGTACCAAGCTGTGGTAGAAAATCGCCACGCCAGTTGGAGTCCCATTTACGAATTTGCCTCTGAAGATTATTCGGTTTTAGGGATTACGCTGGCAGCTCCAATTTACGGCGATCGCGGCAAATTGCAAGCGGTTTTGGCCCTGGATCTAACCCTAGAGCAGATTAGCAGTTACCTCCAGACTCTCAACATTAGCCCTAATGGCGAAGCCTTCATCATGGAGCGCACGGGGGATATTGTCGCGACCTCGGCAGAGGAGTTACCGTTTTTGGCGCTAGACAGCGGTGAACAAGCGCGGTTGTCAGCCACCGCTAGCCAAGAACCGCTGATTCGAGAGACGGCTCAGTATCTGATTGAAGCCCACGGCAGTCTGGAACAGGTGAATGCTGCTAGTCAATTTACCTACGATCTGGATGGGCAGGCACAGCTAGTGCAAGTAGTGCCCTTTCGGGATGGTCGAGGGCTCGATTGGCTCATTGTCACAGCCATTCCAGAGGCCGATTTCAAAGGGCAGATTGCGGCGAATACTCGAAATACGTTGTTGTTGTGTCTATTGTCTCTGGTCGTGGCCAGCGCGATCGCGGGAATCACCGCCCGCTGGGTGGCTCAACCCATTCATCGATTGAGTGAAGCATCGAAAAAATTGGCGGTTGGCACCTGGGATTCTCCGTTGCCTGACGGTCGCTTTGAGGAACTGTCTGAACTATCGCACTCATTTGAGAGCATGGCCAACCAGCTCCAACAGTCCTTTCAACAACTCGAAGCACACAACCATGAACTACAGCGCCTCGACAAGCTGAAAGACGAATTTTTGGCCAATACCTCCCATGAATTGCGCACACCGCTGAATGGCATCATCGGCCTAGCAGAGTCGCTGATTGACGGTGCGAGTGGTCCTCAAACCCGTCAAACCAAAGGAAACCTGGCCATGATTGTGGCTAGCGGGCGGCGGTTGTCGTCCTTAGTCGACGACATTCTTGACTTTGCCCAACTGCAGCAAGATCGAGTCGACATTCATCCTCGACCCGTGGGAGTACGAGAAGCGGCGGAAGTGGTGCTGACCCTTAGCCGTCCCTTAGCGCGCGAAAAAAAAGTGCAGTTGATCAATGCCGTATCGCCTAAATTACCGCCAGTGCTTGCTGATGAAAATCGCCTCCAACAAATCTTGCATAACCTGGTGGGCAATGCGGTGAAGTTCACTGAACATGGCATGGTGGGTATCTCGGCCCAAATTATTCAGCACCATGAAGCTCGTCCCGTCATGTTGTCATCGGCCTTGCCCAGTATTTGTCCCCGACCCCACAATTTTGATGACGCGTTGTCTGAGCAAGGAGCAAGTCGTGTGGTTGGACAGATGGCGCAGTCAACGCCGAGCCAGGGACAGCCCCAACAACCTCAACAAGCGCTCACGCTAGCCCCAACGAGCACTCCATCAACTGCCACCGCGACCCAACAAGGTGTGGGCACCCTCGACTCCGCTGACTATTACTTAGCGATTACGGTGTCAGATACCGGCATTGGGATCCCTGAAGATAAGCTGGGTTGTATCTTTGAACCCTTTGAACAGGCGGATGGTTCGACGGCGCGCCTCTACGGCGGCATGGGGATTGGTCTCGCCGTGTCTCAGAAACTGGTGGAACTGCAAGGGGGCACGTTTCAAGTGATCTCAGCGGTCGGCGTCGGTT
Organism: uncultured Halomicronema sp.; assembly: GCA_964563415.1. Lineage (GTDB taxonomy): Bacteria > Cyanobacteriota > Cyanobacteriia > Phormidesmidales > Phormidesmidaceae > Halomicronema. The sequence continues at coordinate 11,918 of CAZLYS010000005.1, read as the reverse complement.
CACAATTTACCTTTACGCTGCCCATTACGACCCAGGCTCATTTGCTGGTCCCCCTGGAGAGCCCCCCGACCGGTACGAATCATAATCAGTCGATGATACCTGGGGCTGACTGGCGTTGGCCAGTGCAAACGACCCTACCCGAATCGTTGCCAGAAACAGAATTCGAGAGTAAAGATCTGGCCTATGATGAAGCCAATGCAGTCTTAGCACGCAGCAATTTCCTGATTTTGGTGGTGGATGATGAGCCGATTAATCGGCAAGTCATTCGCAATCATTTGGCGGTCAATAACTACCACGTCATACAGGCCAGCAGTGGCCCAGAAGCGCTGGCCCTGCTTGACAATGGTTTGCAACCAGATGCCATCTTGCTGGATGTCATGATGCCGCAAATGACGGGGTTTGAAGTGTGCCGCAAGCTGCGAGAAACCTACCCAGCTCATGCCCTGCCAATTATGATGCTGACTGCGAAAAACCAGGTAGGTGATTTAGTTACGGGGCTATCATCTGGGGCCAATGATTATCTCACCAAACCGATTTCTAAAAGTGAGTTGCTGGCCCGGCTTAAAACCCATCTCTACCTCTCAAAAATCAACCAGGCTTATGGTCGATTTGTGCCACGCCAGTTTCTGCAGTTCTTGAATAAGGAAAGCATTGTTGAGGTGGAGTTAGGCAACCAGGTGCAGCAACAAATGTCGGTGGTGTTTGCCGATATTCGCGATTTCACCAGTTTGTCGGAGCAGATGACTCCAGAAGAAAACTTCAAGTTTTTGAATGCCTTTTTGTCGCGGATGGAACCGGCGATCGCAGAGCATAACGGCTTTGTCGACAAATATATTGGCGACGCGATTATGGCCCTCTTTAGCCAAGGGGCCGACGATGCTCTCACGGCCAGTATTGATATGCTACGCCGGTTAGACAAATATAACCAAGAGCGCCTGCAGTACGGTAAGTCAACGCTGGATATTGGCATTGGCATCAACACCGGTACGGTGATGCTGGGCACTGTCGGTGGTCGTAATCGCATGGATAGCACCGCTATTAGCGATACCGTGAATGTCGCATCGCGCATTGAACGCATGACTCGCATTTACAGCGCAAATCTGCTGATTTCGAATCACACCTTTTTAGAACTGAGTGATTCTAATCAATACGCGATGCGGGTGATTGATCGAGTGCAGGTCAAAGGCAAAGTGGCGTTTGTCAGCGTTTATGAGGTGTTTGATCCTGATCCACCTGAACAGCGCGAGGGTAAGCTCAAGAGCCGAACCGACTTTGAAACAGGCTTAGCCTTTTTCTACCAACAACGGTTTGAAGAGGCGCGACAGCGATTCCAACGATGTTTGGAAATTTGTCCGTCGGATAAAGTAGCCCGTAGCTACTACGAACGCTGCTGTACCCTAATTCAATCGGCTTGATTTAGGTGATTTGCTAGACAGCAACTAAAGCTGTGGCACCCTCTTAACCGCAGGCCTCAAACTGGACTATTCACCTTGATATGGCGATGGGCATAGCGTATTGACATCACCGTAGTAGGCCAGCAGGCTGTAGGTCTGCAGATGGCAGAGGTCTTGTTGAATGACGGTCTGCTGCTGATCGTAGGTTAATTCAATGGGGGGGTGACCAAGCAAAATTTCGATGAGGCTCGGTTCGTCATAACCAATCCGAACCAGTTGATAATCTTCGCCCAGTTCTAGATTTTCGGCAAGGGCGGTCACCGCTTCAGGACGACCACTGGTGCCATCAATGAGGTTGTACTGTTGGGCTTGCTCAGTGCCAAAAATGTAAGCACCCATTTCTTGGCGCAACGTCTGTTCCGAAATCCCCCGCGTCTCAGAAACGTGCGTGACAAATTTGTCATATTCGTCGTTGATATTGACGCGCCAACTCTGAAGCTCTTCCTCGGTGGGTTGCCGGAAGGGGTTGCCCAAATCTTTGCCTTTACCCGCAGAGATGACGAATTGCTGAATGCCGTCCTTGGTCGTGACGCCGCCGCCTAGCAGGCCCCCATCGAGCGCCACCGGATTGTTGAAGTACACCAGAGTCGGGCCAATCACGCCAATGCTGCCAATGATGCTGCCAGGAGCCGCCAAAATCTGGTCAGCGGCCACCATTGACCACACGCCACCCGAGGCCGAGAGCCCTTCAATATAGGCGTAAATGGGGTTTTCGGTGGCTTCCTTATAACCAGCGAGGGCTTCATAAACGACGTTGGAACCGACGACAGTGCCGCCGGGAGTCGAGATACGCAAAAAGATGCCCTGGATGCGATCGTCTTCTGCCACCTTTTCCATCAATTTTTGAAACTGGTAGGCATAAGTCACACTGGAGTCGAGGCCAAAGAACCCAGCATTAGACGGACTATTGAGAATTGGCCCATTGATGCGGATTTCTAGCAAATAGTTGTCGCTGTCTTCATCGCCATCGACATAGCGAAAGTCTAAGGAGTCCTCTTCGCCATCATCTGAGCTGGAGGAAAAATTGGGGATGCAGCCTACCGCGCTTAGGCCCACCATCGCGACCCCTGCCAACACGGCTAACCTCCGAAGCAATCGATTCATGAATCTCGTTTCCTATTCAACGTTGCGGCGCGTTTCACCTATCAAACTATGGTAGAAGGTATTTTCCTGAGTATGCCCGCTTTCGAGAAGAATTAGGGCAAGGTGGCTGGGTAAAGGGTGAAAGGCTTCGGGCATTGGGGTTCTAGGTTTCAGGTTCTAGGTTTCAGGGCGGGGGAAGGTTGGGCTGATCGCGGGAGGTTGTGATGCCGATCGCTGTTGATGCCAGTGGGCCAAGGTCTGATTGTGAACTTCTCGCCAGGGAATATGATGTTGGCGGGCGATCGCGGCGCAGTCTTCAAATTCTGGATGGGCTTTGAGGGGGCGATCGCTATCGGGCGTAAAGGCGACTTTCATCCGTACGGTGCCCAGCGGCAACTGGAGGGAAACGATTTCACGACGCAGGCGCAGCCGAGTTTGGTCAGTGCGGCGGACGCCGAGAGTGGTGGTTTCTTGTAATAGAACCGCTTCACAATCGTTGGCCTGGAGCGGATAAGCGATCACGACGAGTAAATGTCCCGGTCGCGACTTTTTCATCATCACGGTTTGCACAAAAACGTCCAATGCTCCAGCCGCAAACAAGCGATCGTACAAATAGCCAATCCCTTGCGGGGATAAATCATCCACCTGAGTTTCTAAAACGGTCACGGTCTCTCGACCTGATTGAGCTTCTCGCTCAGCAATGGCGGCAGCGGTGGCAGCATGGGTCTGCGTAACTTGGTTCAGTTTTGGGGGATGGGCAGACTTGCTAGATCGGCTTGGCGTCACTGTGGCTGAGTTTGCCTCGGTTGCCAAGTTTGTAGTTGTGGCAGGGGCATGAGCATGTTGGTGGGGGGCATGGGAGTGAGCATGCTCATGATGACTGTTGGCGATTGCGGTGGTCGTCTCCAGCGATTGTGAATGGGTGGCAGAAACGTTATCGGCTACTTGACCGATCCACAGTCGCAGTATGTTGGGCATCGGCAGATCTTTGTTGCCCGCCCCTAAGCCCCCATTTACAATGCGGGACTTATGGGTAGCGAGTTCGGTGGCGATCGCGGCTCCGGTCGGCGTCACTAACTCCCCCTTAAGTCCCGCATTGTAAATGGGGACTTGGGCCATCTCCATCAGCTTCAGCACAGCGGGAGCGGGGACTGGTAACCGGCCATGGGCAGCCCGCACAGTACCGGTGCCGGTAGGTAGGGGTGCACAGTGCAGCTCGTCAATGTCGAGCCAATCGAAACCTAAACAGGTGCCGACAATATCGACGATCGCATCCGTGGCGCCCACTTCATGAAAATGCACCTGCTGTGGATCAATGCCATGAATGGCCCCTTCGGCCTGAGCTAAGCGGCGAAAAATGGCCAGACTCCAAGCGATCGCCCGCTCTGGTAAGGGGGCATGGGTGATGATCTTTTCGATATCGTGCAGATGCCGGGCAGGCGGATGCGGCACATCCTTGTCGGTCTCATGGGGCAGCAGCACATCCACCTTGGTTGCAGCGATACCGTTTTTACGGACGTTAGTCGCCTGCAGTTGCACGGTTTCAGAGAGTTGAAGCTGTGCAATGTGGGTTTGCAAATAATCCAACGGCACCCCCGCACCCACGAGTGCCCCTAAACACATATCGCCCGAAATGCCGGTGGGACAGTCGATAAAGGCTAAAGTCTTCATACAAAGTTGTCAAACCCGCTATGGCCATCTTCCATAATGAAGGCTACCTGGCACCGACAGCTCAAAAACAGCGCTAGGAGGTCTAGCATGACGACAATCTATAAAGTGCATCCGCAAACTCCCCAAACTCGCAAGATCGCCACAATTCGCGAGGCGCTGCGTAAGGGGGCAGTGATGCTCTACCCCACCGATACGGTGTATGCGATCGGCTGTGACCTCACCGTAAAATCAGCGATCGACCGCGTACGGCAACTCAAACAAGTTTCTAACGACAAGCCGCTGACCTTTATGTGTTCGTCGCTGTCCAACATTGCGGAATACGCCTATGTGAGCGATCCGGCTTATCGACAGATTCGTCATCTGATTCCGGGCACATACACTTTTATCCTGCCAGCCACTAAGCAGGTGCCCAAGTTGGTAATGAGCCCCAAACGCAAAACCACTGGCATTCGCGTACCCGATTCTCCCATTTGCTTAGCGCTGATTGAAGCCCTCGAAAATCCCATTGTCTCGACTTCGGCACTATCGCTGCTTGATTTCGATACAACTCCAGCACCGGTAAAAGCAGAATTGTTTGATGTTGTGGGGCCACAAGTGGATTTAATTGTGGATGACGATCGCGACCTCACTTATGGCCTCTCCACCATTTTGAACTTGGAAGAACCGCCTAATTTCAAGATTGAACGACGGGGCCTCGGATGGGAGCATGCTGCTGAATTGGGCATGGAGGTGAAAGAGGCTGCCGTGTTGTCTCCCCATTAATGCTAATTCTCTGCGTTGGGGCAACCAATATTGACGGGGTGAAAGGGCCGCCGGGGCAGGGGGGAAGGTCTGTCGCTCTATTTTGGAGGTGTTGACTGAAGTGTACAAAATTCCGTGATTTTTCTAGAAAAATTCAGATCGCTAAGCCCTTGTGTGATGAGCCCTTTGTCCCTGCGCTCGGTAGAGCTCTAACCTTCTCACAGAGAATTCGGCAATAAATTCTGCCAGGGCAGAAAGAAGACTATTTTCCTGCTACGACGCTAGTTTTTGTAAGAGGTCATCGCGATAGGGTTGTAATTGCTCGTCTAACTCAAACATAAAATCTGGAGACGGCAACAGCGTCTCAAAGAAGCGGGTCATTGCCAGGTTTTCCCAGCGAATGTAGAAGTCTGAGGGACTTGGCCCGTCATCATGACGCATCAAAACGCCAAAACCAACGCGTTCGCTACGGAGCCGAACGTAAAGCACAAACTCTTTTAACCACTGTTCTAAGGTCGTCGCTTCATTCATGGTGTCGAGCAGGGCTTCAATTTGGGCTTCGGGCGGTCGCACCGCTCGCAATTGGGGCAGTCCTTCTTCGGCTGAGAGCCAAGCTGCTTCGAGCCATTGGCGGCGATTTGTCGGGTCTTGCCAAGCCTGGAGGGCAAACTTCCCAGGACTCGCAGGCAGCATCTCCAAATCTGGTGTTTGTCCTTGAGCCGTTGCAAGTATCGCTAAACCAATTGGATCATCGGCAACTGTCCATGCCTCCTCGGCTCCTGATAAATCTCCATTCCACCAGCGCGAAGTGCCCAAAATTTCAGCTAGGAGCGATTCTAGGTCTGGGGAAATCGTTTGCATCATCATGTCGGCAACTAAATTCTCGATGCGCTCAGTGATACGTGGGAATAACTCACTGAGTTCCCCAATATTCAACGAACGTTGGGTGAGCCCTCTAGGATTGCGTAAGATTTCAAGGGCGATCGCCTCGGTGGCTAAATCAGCTTGATCGTCCAGAAAAAGGCTGTATCCCAAGCCATAGAACACCCCTTGCTTGGCAGGGACGAGGGTCGCCGATTGAGCAAATTGCGAGATCGCGGCCTGGGGATTCTCCGGCAATTCCAACCAGCCCAGACTGGAATGCCCAAATTCTTGATAAGGGGAAACCTCATTGGCGACTTGAAACCATTGAGCTGCCTCTGTTTTCAGCGCTGTGGTTGTTTGAGGGTCGGTGACTTGATAGCTAATGTCTCCCAAAACCCAACCCAACATCAATGGGTAATAGGCCTCGCCAGGGGCTAGGGCGTGGGATTGTTCTAAATCCACGACAAATCTTTCGGGATTGCCTTTCTCTAAAGCGACAAACCCTGCTGCTGAGTTGGCCCAGGCCCGATGAAGCGGCACCAACCAAACAATTATCGCCATCATTACGCCGACGCTGCCCAACACGAGCGATCGCCGCTGTCTTACCGGCCGCCCAGAGGTTGCTTCAGGGGCAACTGGTGTTGGACGCAGCTCAAAGAGCAATACTCCTAAGTAGATGACGATGACCCCAACAATCGGAATCACATCCAATTGGTAATCAGTCAGGCCGAGGATACCGTAGCCCCATAAACCCGAGAGTAAACTCCACTGCAGAATGGTTAGCGATCGCTCAGAAGCCAACAACCGCGATCGCTGTCGCCACAGGGCAATGACGAGTAATCCTGCTGCTGCAAAGGGTAGCACTCCACCCCAGACGCCCAATTCACCCCAGAGCTGAGCCGGAGTGCTGTGTAACTGATAGTGCAGCTCAGCCTCTCGCCCTGCCCAAAAGGGCCGATAGCGTTGGAATAGCAGTGGAGCACTGCCGACCCCCAGCCCTGCCCAGGGTAACTGTTGCCCCATGCGCCAACCGATGACGTTAGTGATCACTCGGTAAGTGATGCCGCCGCCCCTGATATTGCCCTGGCTCAGTGCCATCAGTGAATTACTCAGGCGGGGATTAGTCACAATCAACAAGCCCACGAGAGCGACCCCGCCTAGCAATATCGGTAACCACACCCGCCGCGAAATTTGCCCAAACAAAATAATGCCAATCAGTAGTGGCACTAGCAAACTCAACAGGGCCAGAGTGCCCCCCCGAGAGTTAGTGGTGTATAGCGTGGCTAAACCCGCTAAGGCCCCGACCCCCCACAGCCACCGCTGCCACTTCCGGGTCGTCAATGCCAACCCAACTAGCAACGGCAGCACCAGAATCAGATAACCCGCCACGTAGTTTTGGTGACCCAGGGGAAACCAGTTTCGCAGTCCTAACACGTTGAAATTTAACGACACGTCGAGCCCGTATGCCCTTAAGGCCTCGATTCGTCTGAGTTCTGGTCTGTAGAGTCGCCAAAACCATTGCCCTAGGCTACTAACGATGAAAGCTAAGGCGAGATAGCCTTGAGCCTTAAGGAGCCACTGTGAACGCTTGACAGTGAGCCAACCCATTAAGCCATACAATGCGGCTAGCCCGCTTAGTCCACCGATCGCATACCAAACCGCTGGTTGATGGAATTGAGTCACCAAGGTTGATAACCCTAGGCCAAAAACGGCGATCGCTGCTAGCCAGTCAAAGCCATTACCTAAGCGAAAGCGCGCAAGTGGCTTGTACCATAGCTGCCACAACAGCCATCCCATCGGTAAAAGTAAGGCTGCCTGCCACAGGGCGGCCCAAGGCCAGACAATAGTTTGATTCGTACTCAGGAATGTAAACAAACTGTAGAAGCCCACCGTCAGCAAAACCAACAAATTGCCATCGGCATTACTGCTGACTGAAGAACCCAAGGACTCAGAAGACTGGGATTCAGGGGCAGAAGATTGAGACGTATCGGAATCCATATCGCTGGTTTAGATGGGGGGCAAGAACAGGTCGCTGGTATCGAGTAGCGGGATTACAGATCAGATGTCAGAAACGGGCGATCGCGCTGCCGCTAGCCACGATAACGCGCTTCACAAAAAATGGTGTTGCTCGTTACGTTCCCGAAATTTTGAAATTCCCTAGGACTACATGACAGAGGTCACACTCCCTGCTCGTTTTCTTTCTCTGCTGGCCCCATTGCTCCCTAGCTCCTCATCAAAGAGGGACAAATGTATTCTATGTTTACTGGTCACTCAGCAACCTAAACTCCCTGGGCAAGCTCTACCAATACCCGTCTCAATACGCGCCCTTCCCCACCACCACAATCCGCAAGGTTTCCATGAGAATTTCTAGATCCAGATTCAACGACCAATTATCGATGTAGTGCAAATCGAGACGAGCCACATCATCAAAGCTGTCAATATCCGAACGTCCTGAAATTTGCCAAAGCCCAGTGATGCCGGGCAAAACCTGATGGCGAATGTGATGCCAACTATCAAAACGGACCACATCACGAACGGGCAAGGGGCGTGGCCCCACCAAACTCATCTCGCCACACAGGACATTCAACAACTGCGGCAGTTCGTCCAGACTTGTACGCCTCAATAGCGCCCCGATACGCGTCACGCGAGGATCGCGCTTCACCTTAAAAAGCACCCCATCAGCCGATTCATTGTGAGCTTCTAGCTGAGCTTGCAATGAATCGGCATCGACACACATCGTGCGAAATTTCCAAACCCAAAACCGTTGTCCGTGCAGTCCTACCCGCTCTTGCCGAAAGAAAGCTGGGCCTGGAGAATCAAGCCGAATGGCCAGAGCAATGCCGAGAAAAAGTGGTGCCAGCAGCACTATCCCGACGCTAGTCCCCAGGTAATCCACCAGGCGTTTGAGGCGATAATCCCAACTCCCCATCAATGGCACATCCATCATCAGAGTGGGAATACCTGCGAGGGTTTCTGGTGTGCCTCGGCGATACAACATATCGCGGCTGTTGGGAATCAACTGCATCGCGATACCTGCCCGACGCAATTTCCAATACAGTTCTGAAGCCAGATCGGCGGTGGGAATGTCTTCGACCAGCACAAGGGGAGCCTGGGATGCCAGGATCGCCTGAAAGGTCGTTGGCGAATTAGCGGTGCTGGGTAGGGCAGCCCCAATGACCTTGATGTGAGCCCGCTGCGATAGGGCCTCGGACAAATGCCGGAGTCGTTGAGCTGACGCAATCAAGAAAACGGTTTGGGCTGATCGCGATCGCTCAATGGCCTGCAATGCCGTGATATTGATCAAACGAAAGAGCACCATCAGTCCCACGCTGCTCACCCAAGCAGAGAAAAAGAGCGATCGCGGCAAATCCAGCTTGGGATCGTAAAAATACATCAACACCAAACAGGCCAGATAGACCAGACTAACCAGCTTGCCGACTTGTAGGTAGTTTTTGGTCTGACGTGGCGTCCCGTACAATCCAGCACAGGCAAACACGACTAGTGTCAGGCCCCCCATCAACCATAAAGGACTGGGAATCGATAGCCATTTCCACCAAAGCAACTGAGGAGGAATCGGTGAAAAAAACTGGTTGAGAGATCGCGCAATCTGCCACGACAGGGCCAACGCAACAATGTCTGAGAACATCAGCAACAGCGATCGCTGCACTGACCAACTCACCATATCCTTAAAACGCAGCCGACGCGGCGCTCGGATATCTGAAGAAACAGGCGATCGGGGTTTCATAAAAGCCTTGATGGCTCGATGACAATCCATGGGGAAGGGGCATCCACACTAACGATTGACAGGGGGTATCGTTAGTATTCCGAAATTTCTACCAAACCTTATCACTCCTCAGATTTCTTTATGGAGAGCTGCTCTGGCCACCCAAAAAGGAGCGAGAGGTTTCACGCGATCGCACAGATTCCCAGATCGGTGTATGGATGCGGCGCAAAGCAAAGCCTGGCATCTTAGCTAAAAAATAGTATCGCCGCGCATAGCGCCACATACTTTTGAGGTGTAACCACATATAGCGGCTAAACAGTTTCTTATCACTCACTGCCAGATGGTGATGAATAATCTTCGCAGCAGGCACATAGTAAACATCCCACCCGGCCCGGTGCATGCGCTGCGCCCAGTCAATGTCTTCCACATACAGAAAAAAACCCTCGTCGAGTGGTCCCACAGTATCTAATACTTCGCGTCGGATAAACATGCAGGCACCTAAAAGCCAATCCACAGAAAAAGGTTCTGAATGGTTAACGTCCAACATCAGATGGCGGCGGTTGAATTGAGAGTTTTTAAGAAAGCGGCGAATCGGCGTGCGTCTTGCGATCGCTGATCCGACTGTGGGAAAGCGTCGGGGTGAGGGCTGCACCGAGCCATCAGGAAACAGTAATTGGGCCGCACACATCCCCACATTGGGATGGCCCTCCATAAAGTCAATCAGCTGAGACAAGGCTCCCGGTAACACTTCAGTGTCAGGATTAAGGAGGAGGATGTAGCGCCCTCGAGCGATCGCCATGCCGTAATTGTTGTTCGCACTAAAGCCCCGCCGTTCTGAATTCACTACCAATTTCACAGTAGGAAACTGACGAATAATCTCTGCACTACCGTCGTCTGATAGGTTAGCGATCGCAATAATCTCACCTCCTAACGACTCTACTTCCGGCACCAAGGCAGTCAAACAGCGACCAATAAAGTCCGCATGGTCGTGGGTTACTGTAATGACTGAGAGAATTGGCGTAGACATTACACGGTTAGAAGAAAGTGAGTCACAGGCGATATATCTTGTTGCAGGATGCCTTTACCCGTTATACAACTTCACTGATCGGCTGAAATCAATTAGGCACGAGACGCTTAAAAATCTGATGCTAGAAAAAGCACATCAACCTATCAAGGCAACAATAGTCAAGCCGACAAAAAACGTTTTTATTTCAAAACATGTCGATAGATCTCCATAAGTTGCTCATAGGCGATTTCAGGCGTGAATCGCTGTTCATAGACAGCTCTAGCCTGCTGGCCAAATTGTCTTAATCTCTTAGGGTCGGCCAATGCTTTTTGGACCGTACAGGCTAAATCCTCTGCATTTCCTGGCTCAGTCAAAAATCCTGTTTTACCTTCGACTACAAGCTCTGCCATTGCACCCAAGCGACTTGCAATCACGGGTGTCCCAACGGCGTAGGCTTCCATAATGGTGCGTCCAAAGGTCTCATAAAAGATGGAAGGCAACAGTAAAAAGAGGGCCTGTCGTAATCGTTTTACAACTTCTGGTAATGGGCAAAAACCTAACAGTTCAACTTGATGCAGCCGATGTTGCTGAATATATTCTTTGACCCAATCACTCAAAGGACCATCGCCGATAATTTTGAGGGAAATGTGAGGCAGTTGTTTCCAAGCTTTCATCAGCGGAACAATACCTTTTTCTGGGCTTAGGCGACCAACATATAAGGCATAGCTCCGAGAATCATCCATAAATCCTGGATCTTTCGATAAAAAATTAGCATGAGTCCAAATCTTGTGAGCAGGCAAGCCACCACTTATAAACTTCTGGCGTGCAAATTCTGTCGGTGTAATTAGCGCGTCAACCTTCTTGGACCAGGTTTGCCGCATGTGGTGAATTTGTAGCATCAAAGCAGCAGAGGCTGTCTTGACCCTAGAGTTTTGATAACATCCATATTTGATACCTCGCAGAAAAGAATATTCCATACATTCTTCACAAACGTGGTTATCTCTAAACAGCCACCCGATAGGGCATAACAATCGATACTCGCGTAAGCTCTGTACCATAGGAACATGGTGTGCTGCCGCTGCATCGTAAAGCGCTGGCGATATTAAAGGGAAAAAACTTTGACAGTGAATAATATCTGGCTGAAACTCCTCAATTTTTTTAGAAACCTCACGATAGGTTTTGAGTGACCAGATTGGCTCAAAAAATAATAGCCCCTTTCTTAAGGGAGAATATTTTTTGATTTCGTCATTATGGCGCGTGAAAATTTCAACTTTATGTCCATACTGCCTGAGGAGTGCAACTTCCTGTTCGGTAGATTCATCGGCACCTCCCCGTTGCTGAGTGTAGTTATGTACTATCAAAATCTGCATGTCTT
>CAZLYS010000004.1:0-18825 GCA_964563415.1 uncultured Halomicronema sp. | reverse complement strand
AGTGTGAGATCGAGATCGTCAGTGATGGTTTCTTCATTCCAGCCACCACATTGTTCTAGGGCAGTACGACGGACGAACTGGCCATTGCCTCGCAGTTCGCCAATGCCACCGATCGCCACACGTTGGCGCTGGCAATAAGCGTCAAAGGCCATTTCAGCGACTTGGCCCCGTGTCCAAAAGTTATGGGTACCATTCGCGATCGCCTTACGCAGCTGTACTGCACCCACCTGCTCTTGTTGAAACCAGGGCACCACTCGCCGCAGGCAATCGGGTGGAATTTGAGCGTCGGCATCAAACACCAACAAAATCGTGCCAGCGGTGCTTGGCCAGACCTGGTTTAAAGCCCCCGACTTACCGCCCTGAGCAGTGTCGTCTCGATGCACGACATGGATCTGCTCATGCTGCTGAGCGAACTGATCCATCAACTGGCCCGTACCGTCAGTACTGTTATCGTTAATCAGCCAAATATCACAACGCGTTGGCGGATAGTCAATGGCGGTTAGCGATGCCACGAGTCGTTCAATCACACTGACTTCATTCTTGGCGGCTACCAAAATCGAGACTTTTGGCCATTGAGACCAATCGGTGTCTTCGCGTTCCGATGAGGGCGTATCTTGCCAGCTTGGTAGAGCTTCGGGCCTCTTTTGAGGAGCCTGCAGGAGCACTCGCATCAAGTGGCAGCCCATGAGGAGCGTGAGCCCATAGACCAACCATTGCCCCCAGAACAATAGATGCACGATGGTCATCAGCGACCAGACACTCGCGAGAGCGATCGCGGCTTTCAAGCGCCGTCGTTCATACCGGTGAAACTCATCCGCAGCTAAAGGAGATAAATTAATTGAGTTGCCCTTTACCCCGTCCCACATAATTTAGTTATTGGTTATCTCCTCTGACTACTGACGAAGATCAATTGCGTCAAGCTGTCACTGATGCCCCATTCGGTTGGCCGTGATGGCTCTATAGGTCATCTGAAACCCTGTCGGCGATCGTCATAGACCTGACCGAATCAACCCCGCTGGGGCGATCGCAGGATGATGATGGCCGCTCATTTAGGATTTCGAATAACACACTGAAGCAGCCTCCAACGAGGCATAAATTTTGACCTTAGTCTTCCTCATCCTAGCTGCTTAAGGGTTCTTAACGATCAATGTTGTGCTTGCTAAGGGGATTGTTGTGCTATCACTGAGGGCACAATCCGAATTTCGGGAACGCTAGAGCTGGCTCGGGAAAGAGGGTGCTGATCTGCCTCTTCTCAGCCATTAGTCCAGCAAATTTCCAGAGCCGCCATGTCACTGACTTTTGAAGAGATAAAACCGGTCAACAAAGCTGAAATTGGTGTTTATTTGCCTTATTACCAAGGCACCAAACGCAATGCCCTGCCTTATGCCATCGGTCTTTATAAGCGGGGCAACTTAGAGGGCGAACGCACGATCGAAGAGGGCGACAGCATTCCATTTATCGCCACTTGGAATGTTTCCACTCTCCCAGCAGATTTAACCCGTTGTCGGTTGCAATTTGATGACGATGCTGACCTGAGTTACGAAATTACCATGGCTACATTTGAATACGTCGATTTTCTCTTCGATGTTGTTGTCGCTCTACGTCATAAACAACCTGCAGATTTTTCTAAGTCTTTCTATCGTAAGCTTTTACGATTAGACGACTAAGGCTGCACCCGGATGCTTGACAAAAGTGGCAAAATTGAAGGGGCAGTCCACAGGTAAGCATTAGTAAGGAGCGAGAGGAGTGCCCAACACCGCCAAGCATCTGATTATTGGCTCAACAGCGGCCTACAGCGGCAAAACGACGCTTTCTGTAGCCATCGGGAGTCAACTGCAAGCAATGGGATTTCAGGTCGGCTGGGGCAAACCTTTAGCATCTATCGATGCCTTTGGGTATGGGCTTGACGTCACTGACGGAGACTTAACCTTTGTTCCGACAACTTTAGACCTTAAGTCAGCCAATCAATCGCCTAACCTACTCTCACTCAATCGTCAATCCTGGATAGATCGGATTCAGCATCCATCAACCGCTGGGTTGAGCGAGGCTCTGGGAAATTATTGGGAGCAGGCTGAGGGCGATATTTTCCTGCTTGAAGGGCCCTCCAACCTTGAAGAGGGGGCACTTTTTAACCTGTCTTTGCCAGAAATGGCGATCGCATTAGATGCCCAAGTGCTACTCGTCATGCATTCCAATACCTTGGGCATGATTGATCAACTCGTGGCCGCCCAAAAACGCCTCGGCTCAGCTTTGCTAGGGGTGATTTTGAACGAAGTCAGCGAAACTGACGATGAGTCGACTCACAGCACCATCGCGCCCTACTTAGAACAGCTGGGGATTCCTGTCTTAGGCATGTTACCCGAACTGCCATTTTTACAAGGGATCCGTGTTTCTGAATTGGTGCGTTATCTAGATGCTGAGGTGCTCTGCGGTCAAGATCATCTTGATCTAGTTGTCGAGAGTCTCAAAATCGGGGCCATGAATGTGAATTCCGCTCTCCGATTTTTTGGCCAGGGGACTCATCAAGCTGTGGTTACTGGCGGCGATCGCCGAGACCTGCAAATCGCTGCGTTAGAGACGTCCACTCACTGTCTGATTCTGACCGGCCAAATTGCCCCGAGCAAGGATGTTTTGGCCTTTGCTAAAGATAAGGAAGTGCCCGTGCTCTCAGTGGTGACTGACACCCTGAGTACTGTCGAACGCATTGACATGCTCTTTGGACGGTTACCTCTCAATAATCCTGACAAAGTGCCGCTCATCAAAAAATATCTCGCCCCGCAGGTTGATATGACCAGATTGCTCACTTTGATTGGACTAGAAAGGCCTGCGATCGCACCCCATAGCTGACATTTCCCGCCTGACTGATACAATAGGCGCGTTCATTCATTTCGTGTATCTCAGTTGAGTCAGTCTATTGATTCCCCCTTGGAGTCGTCCAAGGTTGATGTATTTTTGCAAGAGTTGGCTGCAATTCAGCAGTCGGGTTCTAAGCGTATTGCGATTTTGGGTTCTCGACACGTGCCCATCACTCATCAGCAAATCATCGAGCTGATGACCTATGCGTTGGTCGTAGGGGGTAATCGCATCCTGACTTCTGGGGCAACGGGCACCAATTCCGCTGCCATCCGTGGCGCACTGAAAGGTGATCCAAATCTCCTGACCGTGATTTTGCCGCAGAGCCTGTCTAAACAACCTCGCGAATCACGCGATCAGCTCAATCAAGTCATGCACTTGGTAGAAAATGGCAGCAACGATGCTCTTTCATTGGCGGAAGCCAGCGCCATCTGCAACCAAGAAATCATTTCTCGTTGTCAGCAGCTGATTTGTTTCGCATTTCATGACAGTCATACGCTATTACGCACCTGTGAAGATGCTGAAGACCAGCGCAAAATTGTCACGCTGTTCTATTTCGACTAAGGTTGATTTTTACTTGCCAGAGTAGTTATGACGCTTCTGACAAACTTGCCCATGCCTGCAACCTTGCTGATATCCATTGTGATTGCCGCAGT
Organism: uncultured Halomicronema sp.; assembly: GCA_964563415.1. GTDB lineage: Bacteria > Cyanobacteriota > Cyanobacteriia > Phormidesmidales > Phormidesmidaceae > Halomicronema. The sequence goes on along the minus strand of CAZLYS010000004.1, from coordinate 15,316 downwards.
GTTGGTTTATGTGCCGTTCATGGTGGTCGGAGTGACCCGTTTGCAGATGGGCTACGATATGTCTGCCCCTCGTAAAATGACCGACAAGATGGCCCCTTATGCACAACGGGCTAATTGGGCACACCAAAATTCCTTCGAGTCGCTAATTCTGTTTGCCCCAGCTGCGTTAATGGCTTATGTAACTGGGCAAGAGTCTGCGGTAGCGTTAGGAGCGGTCATCGCTTATGTCATCGCACGGTTGCTCTACAGCATTTTTTATATTGCCGATATTCCCTTACTCCGCTCCGCTATGTTTGCCGTGGGTAGTTTGGGCATTTACACCTTATTTTTCTTGAGTTGTCGCACAGCATTGACCTTAGGCTAGGCTGCGTCGGCAAATGGATCCTACAAGGCTTGAGTAATTAGCCTTGTCGCGCTTTTATTCACCGCTGTCTTTCCTTGACCAAAAGGATTTGACTGCTCTAGCTTCTGCTGCTCAAGGTGAATGTGTCGAACTTTACTACATCAGAGTTGGGCTGACGGGTGTCGAAATAGTAGCTAGAGACCGTGCCAGTCTCCGTTTCCAAAATGCTGAAAGCGGTAATGTCGTTGCTAGCAATATAGGGCAGCGGATTATCGTCGTCATCGCGCAATGGTGCTAGGGTCGGTTCTACCGGTTCTAGTCCATTTGGGTCGCCCTGAGCCACGTAGTATGCCTGTTGATAACCATTAAAATCAGCGTTGTCCTCCGCTGGCGGCATTGGTCGGCTCTCTTGCTTCCAAAAAGCCCCGTAGGTGTTCCCCACATTCGAGGTTTCCAAAAAGTGCATGCCTGAGGCACTAATAAAGCGATTCCACAGATGGGAATGTCCGTAAAGCACGAGATCAACGCCAGCGGCTTCCAACAAAGGCACAAGATCGCGAATGATGTAGTCGTCACGGCGGGGATATTCGTAACGGACAGAGCGTAAGGTGCCATCAGCGTGGCGATCGTACAGGGCTACCGGATCCGTAAACGGCGGTACGACATTGTCTCCTAAGCTATGGGGCGGATGATGGAGCATCACCACTTTATAGCGAGCCTGCTGAAATGCCTCACTGGCTAACTCTGACTGGAGCCACTGATATTGAGGGCTCCCAACCTGAATGGGTTCAAAAATATGTTGACCATGCCCCCAAGCAATGGGATTACCCAAGTCAGCTACTCGTTCTTGAAACCGGCCTTGAATGCCAGGCTCGACTGCGGCACGCCGCCAAATATTCGTGACGAATAGGGAAACTAATCGGACATCACCAAACGTGGTCGCGTAAAACTGGCTACTGGGGCGATCGCGCCCAGGCACCTCACTAGTTGGCAGGGTAAAGAGTTCTTCGTAGGTGTCAGTGTTAAACGACTGATCGACAATCCATTGCTGGCGAACCGCCGGATCGCCTTGGGCATTGAACAAGTCTGGTTGGCTGTCATACACAGCCGCCGCTGCCGCACGAGGCACTGGATCGTTGAACTGAGTATTTAAGGGCGTGACGGATGAAAAGCGACCCATGACTTCATGATTGCCGATCGCTGGAAATAGCGGTGCTTGCTGCAGCAAAGCACCGCCATGATAGCGTCGGCCACGAATGGTGTAATTTGCATGGCCTTGTAAAGCAGGAAAAAACGCGGCACCAGCGGCGTCATCAAACCACTCAGAAGCGCGATCGGGCACATTGACCAAATCTCCTGCAAAGAATACGGCGTCGACTGGCCCCACCGTTTCTTCCACTTTTTGCAGATTAGCCGCCGTCATTGGTTTGGACTGATGGTCAGAGGTCAGCAAAATTTTGAGCGATGTATCTGCAGTCGGGGTTGCTGCCAGCGTGAAATCGTCGCTCCTGATAATTTGCCCCTCATCGGTCACACTCTCAATGCGATAGGGTAAGCGCTGTCCAGGTGATAACTCTGGGATCAATGCTTCGTGCCGCCAAATCGGACGCCGCTTGGGGACTTTGGGTGATGCGCCGCTGGGTAAATTAGAGGCTTGATCTTCGCGCAAGCGAGTTAGCTGGCGGGTGGTGGCTGCGACTTGCTGAGCGTTGTTCTCTAACGAATCACCTGGCGACGAACCGTAGTAAACGGTGTGCTGCTGCCCGAGAAATTCGGTAAACCAGACGACTCGAACAGAATTCGGTGTGGGCAATTGCAAAAACGGATCGGTCAGTAAGCTACGCATCGTAGTGTTTGGTGCGATCACAGTGGTTGGGGCAAATCGTGCTTCTAAAGTAATCACGATTAACGCCACTACTGTCAGCATGATGGCTGAAATGAGCACCGTCAGATCTTCACGCCGAGTCATACGCTGATCCTGATTGATCGATGGTTTCCGCAGTCCATTATCAGTCTAGAGATTAGCTGTCAAAAATTTATCTAGCGGTTCTCCCGACTTCATACAGTTCAATGGGCAATCCATCGGGGTCCGCAAAAAAGACAAATCGACAACTGGTGTACTCATCAGTGCGTATGTCTTCGACCGGCACGTGGGCTGTCAGCAGTCGGTCTATCCAGGGATCTAGCAATTCAACTGCCAGGGAAAGGTGACGTAAGCCACAGGCTTCTGGTCGGGTCGATCGCGGGGGTGGCTGAGGAAAGGAAAACAACTCAATCTGCGAGCCATCCGGGAGTCCTAAATCTAGTTTGTAAGATTGCCGCTCAGCACGATAGTTTTCAGCGATGACTTTGAGTCCCAGAATGTGGGTATAGAAATGACGCGAAATCTCATAGTCCGAGCAGATGACAGCTACATGATGAATCCGTAGTAAGGTCATGTCAGGAAACTGGATCACAGTGAATAGCCGTTCACTTAACCATTTGCTGTGGTTGGGTTAGTTAATCTTGGCGCGCTTGGGAATTCTCAAGCCAATCAAACGCAATCGCATCACCGACCTGCAAATCGAGTTCTGCCGATCGACCACCTCGTAGCTCTAAAACGTAGTCGACAAGTTGGTTCTCGGGACCATAAGTCGGGCAAGGGGTGGCTGCACACGGCGGCACGTCCTCAGCGATCGCCACAATTTCTCCACGATGGATAAACACCATATCCAGCGGAATCAGAACATTTTTCATCCAGAAGCTGACGGGTCGGGCTGGTTCAAACGGAAATAACATCCCGCGATCGTCAGGCAGAGATTCTCGCGCCATTAAGCCAGTGGCTTGTTGCTGTGGTGTTTCGGCAACTTCTAACCCAATGATTTCGCCATTTACATCCACTTCAGCCGTCACAGGTAGGATCTGGCCTTGAGCTAACAATTGCTGAGATAACAGGTCTTGAGATGCTTCTGGCTGCACTGTGATAGGCGGCTCTAGGGTCGGTGTCTCTGAAGGTTCAGGACCACTACTTTCTGAGACTGCCGGATTGCAACTAGCTAAGCCGAAGATCGAGAGCAATGACAACAGTACCGAGTGAACGAGGCCCACACGCCATCTTGCAAAAAGCTTCACTAAACTCAACTCCTAACTGACGGGTCAGTTTTTTCGTAAGCCATCTAGACGATAGTAGCGTTATCGCGCTGACTGACGGTTTAACTAGCTACTGAAAAGATAAAAATTCTATCTCTGCAGGACGCGTTCTTAAAGCCCAATCTCGCCCTGAAAGTTTCAGCCAGAGGCCAGGATGGAGAGGAGCAGTTTTCTGAAGTTTTCTTATGATACTGGCTGACTAGTCAAGCCCCACATCTTGAAATTCAACCTCCCCGTTGGGTTTGAGTAGCAGCAGTAGGCGCTGGGGATCACCTGAGGAGATCCCTGCCGTGCCGACTTCCGGAATGCCGGTACGATCGCGATATGCAGTCGCTAAGGCATCGGCTGGGATCACCTCCACCAGGGTGCCATCAGCAGCGAATACCAGCGTATAGATCAACGGCTGATCTAGGTCGGTGGGTGGTGTCCAGCGATCTCGCACCTGCTGGATTAACGTCCCTAAGGAGCCTGACTCTGGACTGGGGACAGCACGTTGTGCCTCCGCCGCTGACAGCGTTTCAGGTAACTCCTCAACAGGCACTCCGGCCTCAGTTTCAGCGCTGACAGGCGGCAGGGTGTCAGTTGGCCTCGAGGTGGTTGGTGCGGGCGGCGCGCTTGGGGGCACATTGGCCGTACCGGGAGCTTGACGAGTGCTTGGTGCTGGCACCGCCGGGGCTGGTTCCGCCGCGATTGTGGGAGCCGCATCGTCTCCCACAGTGTCAGAGAACGAATCGATCTCGGTATCATCAGGTTTGGGGGCAGGTGGCGCGGGTGGTGATGGCTCTGAGGGCGGAATTTCAGCTGCCTCATTTTTGACGCCATTCTCAGACTGAGGGGTGACGCGCTCAGCCGATGGCAGGGCATCAGAGGGTGATCTCCCATTGAGAATCGCAGTGTCGCCAGCATCGAATGCATCAGCTTCGGCATTATCCTCAGGTGTGGCCGCATCAGAGGGCACCGTCTGTTGATTAGGAGCTAGAGAAACCTCAGCATCAGCACTAGGGGATTCTTGAGCGGTTTCGAGGCGCTGCGGCGATTGATAGTTGGGCCATAAGGCAGTGGTGACACCCACTGCCGCCACCAGCCCAGCCGCCATCGTTCCCCATTGTCGCCAGGGATGACTGCGCTGTCGGGTAGACACCAAAGCGACTGGCAGGGGGCGCACGGCATCATGCAATTGGTCGAAGACGTCTTCTAAGTCTGCTAACTGCACCGTACCTAAGCTCACACAGGATGCTCCAGTCGATGTTCGGATGGTGCCTAGGTGCAACGCATGTTGAGTCAGGCTGTCGGGGACCAGGTAAGGCATCTGGGTCGCGTGATCACTGTCAACACTCTCGCCCGTGAGTTGAGCCTGCACATAATCTTGCACAGCTGTCATCAATGGGAGAAACGAGGTGCGATCGCCCTGAATCTCAATTACAGCATCGGGATCGCTCAGATCCTGGATTTGGAGCCGATAGCGCAGAATCTGAACGACCGGTTTATCAGACCATGCAGAAACCGCAGTTTCCCGCGCCATCACTTCGAGAGTGACCGTGGTGGCGTGGTAACGCAATGGCGTGAGCTGGGCGGTTGAGGTCATTGGGATGAGCAAACGGGCGGCCGTAATAGCAAGGGTTTCAAGGGGATTTCACAGAAGGGTAACCATGATCGATGAGCTCAGGCGGGGCAAATGGAGAATAAGACTGCCCTACCGCGATCGCTCTAGCAGTGCCAACCACAGTTTGCGATTACCGCCTGATTGACTGTAGAACAACAAATCGACTAACAGCTTGAGCGCTAGATCACGCAGAATGTCTGGCGGAGGTAAGTCATCAGGAGCCATGCGCTCTTCATAAAAATTGTTAAAGGCATCGAGATAGTCACCGAGTAACGCCACTCGGTGAGGGGGCTGCTGCTTGGCCGTGACGGTCTCGAGCCTGATGACAGCTTCCCGAATTTTGGCTTGGTGCTGCTGTGCTAGATACACACTGACGAGGACCAGACCACGAGCTTCATCGACATCCAGCTTCTTGCGCCCTTGCCCCTTACGTAGGGGACTGGCCTGTCGCAACCGCCAAAGCGTCACGCGATCGCCCATCAAGTCCTGTAGGCCAAGTTGTGCGGCTGCTTCTAGCATGGCTTCTGATCCCAAACCCACGAGTGATTCCAGCGCCAACAGTACTAAATCAAGTTGGGCTTTAATGTTGTCCAACTGCTCAGGTGTGGGGGTTGGCCCCAAAGGGGTGACTGGATTTGAGGACGATGAGGATTCCACAATGACGCCCAACTCTACGGTACAGATTAGCCGCAGATGTCACCCTTGGGTTACCAGTCTTGAAACGGATTGCCAGATTGTAAAAAACGCTTGATGGATAGCCGCATAGCCAGGACTGTCTTGCAATGCGTCAATCGTTTTCGATAAAGAGTTCCATGCGATCGCCACGAAATTTGGTCACCCCATATTCAATCACCTGACCGCTTTGATCCACATTGATCGATTCTGACAGCAAAATGGGTTTAGTGGCCGGCATCCGCAAAATGCGCGCCACTTTGGTCTGGGGTAAGCGGGCCGACAACCGGGTAGACCGGCGAATGTGATCACAGCGATACTCAGCTTGCAGCATCGTTGAGATCGAGCGATAAACCTGACAATGTCCAACCAAGCCAGGAAAGAGAGTACTGGGAAAATAGCTACTGGCTAACCCTAAGGGCACATCATCAGCCAAACTCACTCGCTCAAACAGCACCACCAAGTCACCGGTGGCAATTTCTAGCGTTTTGGCAATGCGGACATCGGCTAGCAGCTCAAGCGCCTGCAGAAGTTGCCATTGTGGCTCTACTGATTGTGCCTTCAGCGATTCATTAAATCGCACCCGCTTACCAATCGACATTGTGATGGGTGCCGCCACCACAAACGTGCCCCGTCCGCGTTCCACATCGACAATGCCTTCGTGGCGTAAAACTTCCATCGCGCGGCGCAGGGTGTGACGATTGACACCAAAGCGATCGCTCAGTTCCGTTTCGGTAGGTAAGCGATCGCCTACTCTAAACACGGCATCCTGAATGTTTTGGCGCAACTCATCGGCAATCTGCTGGTAGAGCGGCAGGGTGTCTTGACTCATTATTGACTCAGGAACATAAGCATCATCAACCGCCAGCTCGCATCGGCCTATCAAGTGGTTGACCCTCCCAAGACTTTACCGCTAATTAACCATGACAGAACGACCATAACGAGAAAGCATTCCCAAGACACTGGCTCTTTAGTACTGCAGGCAATGTCGTGTGGCTGACATCCTTGCAGCTCAACTTCTCGGTAGACTCAGTAAATAAATTGAGACATCTAGACGTCTAGACAAATATTGCCTGACCCATGGTGAACTCATCACAATCGCAGCGAGCAGTCTGGATGGCGGTTTTAGCCAAGGCCCCATTGGAGCTGTTGGAGCAGTCCTTTCCAGCGTTGGGGGTGTTGCCGCCTTACGAGTATTTGCGATCGCCAGAAATGGGACTGACTATGGTGCGGGGACGCATCGAGGGGACGGGCACACCATTTAACCTGGGTGAAATGACACTGACCCGTTGTGTGGTGAAAATTGCTGGAGTGCATGCCGACCAGCCAATTGCTGGCTTTGGTTATGTGGCTGGGCGATCAAAACGACATGCCGAATTGGCTGCCGTGGGCGATGCTCTGTTGCAGCATCCTGATTGGCAGTCCCAAGTTATGGGCATAGTGATTCAACCCTTAAAAACAGCAGCCCAGGAACAAAGATCACAAAGAGCGGCCCAAGTCGAGGCCACCCGCGTCAATTTCTTTACGCTCAAACGGGGGGAGAGCTAGTGGCATTAACTCAACTGCCTGGATTTCTCGATCCAGTACACGATTCGCAGCAAACCTTTCGTGCCTTGCTAGAGGCCTTGTCACGCCCTGGTCTTCGGCAGACGACTGCCTCCTTGATACCACCACCAGGGCTCGTGTCGAGTTGTGCGGCGGCGGCCCTCACTTTATTCGATTTAGAAACTAAGGTATGGCTGCAGCCTGGCTTCTCCCAAGCGATCAGTGGTTGGCTGCTGTTTCATACTGGGTGTGTCTTAACAGATAGCCTGCCCACTGCAGATTTTGCGATCATTTGGGACGTCGCGACCCTGCCTCAACTGTCCTTATTCAATTGGGGGAGTCCGGCTTATCCCGAACTCTCAACCTCATTATTGGTACAGCTTGAGCGGTGGATGGGTGGCCCTGCTGTTCAACTGCAGGGGCCAGGTATTAACCAGCAGATTGGCGTTGATTTGCCCCTGTCGTCGACATTTTGGCAACAGTGGCAAGAAATGACAGCCAGCTATCCTTTAGGCCTCGATTGCTGGTGTTTTAGCGGTCAGCAGGTGATCGGTTTGCCGCGCACGGCCTGTCCTACTTTTGAGTCTCCCCAGAGGCACGCTAGATGAACATCGGTACTCAAGACCTGAATATTCGGATGGCCACTGAGACTGATCTGCCGGGTATTTTGTGGCTATATCAGCAACCCGAGCTTGATGATGGCAAATCTCTACCGCTGTCAGAGGCGATCGCGTGGTTTCACAAAATTCAGCGCTATCCGAGTTATCGCCTCTTGGTGGCGGAGTTGGGTTCTCACATCGTGGGGACGTTTATGTTACTGGTGCTCGATAATCTCTTGCATCTGGGTGCGCCCTCTGGCTTGGTAGAGGCGGTAGCTGTTGACCCGCAGTATCAGGGTCAGGGGATTGGCCGACAGATGATGCACTGGGCCATGGCCGCAGCCCGTCAAAGCAACTGTTATAAGCTAGTGCTATCTTCTAGCCTGACTCGCGATCGTGCCCATGCCTTTTATGAGTCTTTGGGCTTTCAGCAGCGGGGAATTAGCTTTGAGGTGCGGCTGGCAGAGTTTTCACCCTCTCAAGGTCACTGATGCTTGGCTGAGGGTGGGGCGAGACTAGGGATATACCCTGACTCAAGATTTTTAGATTAACGACATTGGTTTACGGGTAAGAATTACATGGCGTACGTTGCAGTCAAAGGGGGAGAGCAGGCCATCCAAAATGCGGAGGCACTGTTGGCAGCTTGGCGTCGAGGTGATCCCGCAGTTCCGGAACTATCCCTGACCCAGATTAAAGAGCAGTTACAACTGGCTGTTAATCGGGTCATGGCCGAGGGTAGCCTGTATGACCCTGACCTAGCGGCACTAGCTATCAAACAGGCCTGGGGCGATCTGGTAGAAGCGGCGTTTCTCCTGCGGGCATATCGTACAACCCTGCCTCGGCTGTATTACAGCCAACCTCTCAACACCACGAGCATGCAGCTACAGCGGCGGATTTCAGCCATTTTTAAAGATGCACCGGGGGGGCAACGACTTGGCCCCACGTTTGACTACGTGCATCGTCTACTCGATTTCAAACTAGCAGCAGAAGACAATCAATATGTTGTTCCTCAGAGCTCAGCCCCGGCTCCGCCCACAGCACCCCCCAGAGTGTTGAATAATTTGGCCCGAGAATCATTGATTCAGACGCCCGAAACGGCAGTTCCCTCAGCGTCCGAACCGAATTCTGAGGCCCCCTATGACCTGACTCGACAGCCGTTAGAAACACCCGTTGATCGCGATGCTCGATTGCAAAATCTGGCTCGGGCTGACGAAGGTTTCCTGTTATCGATGGCCTACTCTACTCAGCGTGGCTATGGGACTAATCACCCCTTTGCTGGCGAAATCCGGATGGGAGATGTAGAAGTGGTTATTTGCCCTGACGAATTGGGTTTTGAGGTGGCGATCGCTGAGATCACCGTGACCGAGGTGCAAATGGTCAACCAGTTTCAAGGCAATCAAGACATTCCCCCGCAATTTACGCAGGGCTATGGGTTAACGTTTGGGTATAACGAACGCAAAGCGATGTCGATGGCTCTGATGGATCGGGCCTTGCAGGCCAAAGACCTGGGTGAAGCGATCGCACATCCTGCCCAGGATGAGGAATTTGTGCTGTACCACTCGGACAATATTGAGGCGCAGGGGTTTGTTCAGCACCTGAAGCTGCCCCACTACATCGACTTTCAGGCGGAGTTGAATCTGGTGCGCACAATGCGTGCTGGGTATGCGTCTTCAACACCTGCTGCCAGTCTGGGTGATGGCATCGTCAAAGCAGTTAGCCGTAGCCCTAAACATGAATTCAGCAAAGATAACCAGAACCGCATTCAGCTTTTGGCTGAGCTTGGGGTCGAGGGTGACGCCCATCTGGGCAAAACCGTTCAACATCGCTCACGAGTCGCTAAAGACCCGACCCAACCAAATTTGCGCCAGATCCACCTCATCCATGCAGAACTATTCGATGAATTAAAAGCCGCTGGTTTTGACATTGCTCCTGGGCAAATGGGTGAAAACATTACCACGCAGGGGATTGATCTACTGGCTTTACCCGCCAATACAAGATTACACATTGGCGATGCAGCGATTGTAGAAATTACTGGACTGCGGAATCCCTGTCAGCAGCTCAACCAATTACAACCGGGACTTATGCAAGCCGTGCTTGATCGCGATTCCCAGGGCAGGCTAGTGCGTAAGGCTGGCGTTATGGGCGTAGTGATTGCTGGTGGCGAAGTGACTCCCGGCGATCGCATTCGCATCACCCTGCCGCCAGAGCCTTATCAACCTCTTGATCGGGTCTAATGCTCTCCTCATAGAAAACGCTGTCATGTCTGCCACACCTCCCAATCCTTCGGTCGAACCTGGTTTCAACTTTGCCTATTTAGATGAGCAAACCAAACGGTCAATTCGGCGAGCCATTCTGAAAGCGATCGCCATTCCCGGTCATCAAATCCCTTTTAGCTCTCGTGAAATGCCGATGTCCTATGGATGGGGGACGGGCGGTATCCAAGTCACGGCGTCGGTCATTGGGCAAGACGATACCCTCAAAGTAATTGATCAGGGGGCTGACGACACTACCAATGCCGTCAATATTCGACGTTTTTTCCAACGGGTATGCGATATCACGACGACAGAAAAAACCCTTGACGCCACGATTATCCAGACCCGTCATCGCATTCCCGAGACGCCTCTGCAAGAGGGGCAAATTATGGTGTATCAAGTGCCAATGCCCGAGCCATTATTCTTTATTGAGCCATCACGCACCGCCGCCAATACAATGCATGCCTTACAGGAATATGGCCCCATGTATGTGCGCTTATACGAAGACATTACCCAGTTTGGGTATATCGCCATGGCTTACGATTACCCGGTTATGGTAGGCAATCGTTACTTGATGAAGCCGAGTCCGATTCCCCGCTTTGACAATCCTAAAATGCACATGAGCCCCGCCCTACAACTCTTTGGGGCGGGTCGCGAAAAACGCATCTATGCAGTGCCGCCGTATACCCAAGTCAAAAGTCTAGAATTCCAAGATCACCCGTTTCAGCCTGAGACCTGGGAGCAAGCTTGTGAATTTTGCGGTGCTACCGATAGTTATCTCGACGAAGTGGTGATTGATGATCAAGGTGCCCGCATGTGGATCTGCTCTGATACAGATTATTGCCATCAGCGACAGCAGCAGACCGGTAGTCTCACGACAGAAATGATTGAAGAAGCTTAGGTTGCTTAAGTCGCCATCTGTTTAGCTATTTGGCTCATAGCTTTCACCTGCTAGCAATCTAAATGGTTAGTCTGATTCAGACCTCTCAGTTAAGGGGCTAACAACATACTTTCTATGCATGCAAATAGCAAAGGAATAATTGCAGCAGCGATCGCAAGATAGGTGACATTTTATTATTTTACCTTTAAAGATTTTTCACACTTTATAAACAGACTTACCGGAAGTTTCAAGAATTGCCACTGATTTTCCCGCTGCTTGTTATAAAGACGGTATAGGTAAATCCATTATCAGCCATCATGCTGATGGCAGTTCTCCTCAGAGACTGTTGGATGATCCCCCACGGATAGTCGATGACGTCAGGCGATCTTGAGAGACGATCGACTTTTTGGATGCTCTGCGGTTCCGGCAAACATGGCTAAACAGTCTGATGACAACAGGATGATCACCAACCAGGATGGCTCTTCAATCGTTATTCAAGCAGATCAAGCAATCACGCTGACCTCGTTAGAACTTGCTCAAATCTATGCTTTAATCGATAGCATTTTGCCGTTTGAAGCCTGTCTCTATTACCAAGTTGCCCCGCTATCGATTGATGGCAGTTGCTTAATCATGGGTACCGTTGATCCGGACGACCCAGCCGCCACAGAGTATGTGACTAGGCAGCTGTCTTACATCAACTACTCCATTCGCTTTCAGAAAATTGCTTCTGAATGGCATCGTGATTTGCTGTCTCAGTATCTCAAACACAACGCTGAAGATACCCAACCCACCCCTGATGCCGCAACTGCAACGCCCAACGCCTCGGCATCAACGGTCAGCGCAGATGCCAGTTCCTCAACCCCTGTCTCATCTGCCACTGCCACAGTCCAATCATGGTCTGCAGATGCAGCGGCAAATGCGGGTGATCAAAACGCTACTGGTGCTGCCATTACAGATGAGCAAATGCAGGCGACTTTGATCCTCGAACAGATTGAGGAAATGACTGCTACGATGCCCCGAGACTTCACGTCTCACCTTGTGGAAGAAGCACAAGAGCAAGGTTTAGAGGATGAGGCGTCACCTGTGATTGTTCTAAAGGCAGTCCCCGAGAGCCCGCCTGCCCCTGATGCCGTAGTAGGAGCCCCGCTAGCGAGTGCTCCAGTCCAACCAACTGATGACCAGAAGTCGTTTACTCCGACCCCTCAAGAACCCGCGGTAGCGCCCTCTATACCAGTGCCCCCAGCGCCAGAACCACCTCAGCCGGTGAGTAGTGAGCCGCCCCCCGTGATGAGGGAAGTACCTTCGGCGCCGTCGCCCCCCGCTGCGCCGTCGCCCACTGCCACCCCAGTGACCCCAGCTTCAGCGCCAACCCAGACCCCAGCAGCCCCTGGGGATGACTCAGATGATGATATTAGTCGATTGCTATGTGCTTTGCCCCCTAAAGTCTTGATGCAAGCCCTCTTAGATAAAGTGATTGGAGATGGGATTGGGCGATTGTATTTAAAACACCAAGCCCCTTCGAATCGCATTCTATGGAGTCGTAATGGGGTTTTAGAGGGATTGATTGAACCTGTTGAAAGCCAGGTCTTGCAGGCTGTGATTAATGAGTTCAAGCAATTAACGCATGTGGCTCTAACGCCTGTCACTCTTCCCAAACAAGTGGAGATTGAGCGCACTCACAATGGCCAGCGTATTCTGCTGCGACTCAAGATTATCCCAGGGGTAGAGAGTGAGCAGGCAACTTTACAAGTGTTGCGGGGAGCAGCCCTTCAGTTTCATCAGCAGCAGCAGATGGACCGCTTGGGGAGACATGCCCTGGATGCAGCACAAATACTACAACATCGCCTCAATTCCATGCGCGATCGCGCCCGTAAATCACTTGATTTTCAACCAACGCGATCGAAAACTTTGTCGGCTCTCGTTAAGCTCTTAAAAGAGCTCGACATTCAAGTGCAGGAAATTGAAGCGGCTTATCACGCCCATGAGGATGAGTCTGAAGACTAAACAGAGATTTCCTCAAAGACTCAATTCATGCCTGGCCATTGTGACCAGTGCAGTTAACTGCTAGGTTGCGCGATCATGGGTCAAAATATCGTCAAACCACTCTTCATACCTCAACGCGAGGGCCTCTAAAGAATATTCAGATTCTGCCTGTTGACGGCAAGCTTGACGATCAAGGGAGTCAATTTTTGCGATCGCGCCAATCAACCCTTCAACGTTATCCGGCTCTACCAACCATCCCGTTTTGCCAGGGCGGACAATTTCAGTTGGACCACCTCGACGATAAGCCAGTACCGGGACCCCACAAGCTAAGGCTTCGATCGCCACATTCCCAAACGCCTCAATCCATTTGGGGGTCATTAACAGGGCTCGGCAGGTACGAATCGCAGCTTGTAACCCCTGTGTATCCAAAAAGCCAAGATACTCGATCGGCGCATGGGGATAGCTTGATTGCAAATGTTCCCAATATGCTTGATTTTCCAACTTGCCTAAAATTTTGAGCGGAATTTGCGTCGCTTGTGCAGCGGCGATCGCATCCTCTAAACCCTTTTCAGGGGAAATTCGCCCCATCCATCCCAAGGCATTATTAGGAGTTGCGCAGAAATGATACAGACCCAAATCCACTCCACTGCCAATGGGACGATAGGAATGAGGGTGCGGTAAGGTCGCGGCTTGGGCTTGAGTACATACCCCTACAGTGCCCGGAAAAGCGGTTGTCACTTTGCTAATCACTGCATCCATAGCATTGGTCAGTGACCCCATACTGACATAGTGCGCGATCGGCGTTTGGAAAAAGGGCGTGAGATAAAAGGGTAGCCAGTCATAACAAAAGTGCAAAATGATGTCGTAGTCGGCTTGCACGGTTTGAGCATAAGTCATCATGGCTGATAACACTGACGGCTCTGGCATCATGGTGGGCGCATCGCGTTGACTGGTATGGGCTGTTGGCTGTAATTGACCGGGTATGGCCACCAAGCGATCGCAACTACTCAGAGTCGATGTTTCTGGAGCTACTACTGTTACTGTGTGGTTGCGCTGCTGTAAACCCTGTACAGCATTCTGTACAAACAACTCCACCCCTCCCCCCAAGCCAGTGCCAAGAGGAGCAACTGCTGTTGAAATGAGCAAAACTCGGTAACGCTGAGCAGATGACATGGCGTTCAGGCTGTTCTAACAAAACAGTAAAACAATCAGATTTCATGAACGAGAGAGAGGCCTGCTCGAATCCTTTTTTGGTCAAACCCTTGCTCTCTCAAAAGGGCATTTGCCTCCCTGACGACTCTCCTGATGAGGATAGAGGATATTAGGATATCGATTAGCTTGAGGAAAATGTCAGTTAACTCATCGCTTCAATTGCTTACCGAGTTGCTTACTGGTCAGAGGTGGTCCCATCATCTGATAACCGTTTTTGAGCAGACTCGCTCTCGCCCAAAAGCCCCGCAGTATTCGGCGGCGAGCTAGGTCGCATTTTATTCAACTGGTCGAGTGCCCAATTGGCCGTCTGTCTCACATCAGGGTCATCATCAATGGCGACATGGCCCAGAATTTTACCTGATTGCTTAAATGAGTCAAAAATTTTAGTGAGGTCACGAATCGCATTTTTACGAACCTCAGCATTTTCACTCTGCAGAGCAATCATGACTGCCCGATTCATTGGCTTTAATGTCTGGCTGGTAATTTCAGCCAGGGACGCCAAGATTAAGCTTTGTTCCTGGGAGTCAACCTGGGTCAATAAATTGACTAAAGGTTGCATGGCTGCCGAGTTACCACGCTGCCCTAGCTCCCAAATCGTTCGCCGCCGCAACTCTGGATCGGGTTGCTGTAAATCTTGGATCAATTCGTCAATAATGTTGACCTTTGCCACTCTGGGGTCGGACATATTGCCCAACGACATTGATTGATGTTGGACATCCAGAGCCGCTGGTGGCTGTTTCTGGTTGCTAGTAGCATGTTTACTATTGCGGCTAGGCCTCGCAGTCTGTGAGGGCGGCGGCTGTTGCGGTGACTTTGAAGAGACCGAATGAGGCGGTTGACCGTGGGAACTCAAGTCTTCTGCACTATCACGGCCATTTTGTGACTCACTTGCCGTCTGACCTCGTCTTCCGCGCTTGCTAAACCACAGCGTGAAGCCGCCCCCAATGCCTCCTAAAACAAGAATTAATGCTCCTATCACAATGAGTAGCGGGAACCGACTGTCTTCAGTTGCGGCACCGGCGTCGGGAGGAGCAACATTATCATCACCTTGAGCAGCAGTCTCTCCTTCAGCACTATCTGCGGCGACATCCGGCTCTG
>CAZLYS010000003.1:0-19420 GCA_964563415.1 uncultured Halomicronema sp. | reverse complement strand
CATCAAGAACCTACCTGCACACCATGTAAAACTCTTTTAGGGTCTGGATATTACAGAACCGCTGTTTAGGCTTCCCGGTTATTCAAGAAAGTCTGGAGCTGTCCGAGTGCCGCTTTCCCGATGTTAAAGACTGCCCAGCTACCCGCCAAAATGATCGGTGCCAGTACGACCAAAATTCTCCAATCCATCGCCAAACCTCCTAAATTAAGTGACTTAATAGGACGTCACAGTTTTCTCATAATCTATCACTATCATATTTGAGATTTGGCTCACAATGCGGTGAAGTTACTCAAATCCCAGATTTTTTCCTTTGCCGGCGTGGGCTAATGCCAGTTGGTAATACTTATTCGCATGGGTGATGAGGTCAGCTGCTTCGGTGTCAGAGACGGGACGAGCAACTTTGCCCGGTAACCCCACAACGAGAGATCGCGGTGGCACATCTTTAGTCACGAGGGCTCCGGCTCCCACAATGCTACCCGACCCAACCCGCACACCATTTAAGACAATTGCCCCAATCCCAATCAGACAGCCTGTTTCTACATAGGCGCTGTGAATCACAGCCCGATGCCCCACCGTCACATGCGCCTCCAACACCGTGGGCTGACCGGGATCGCCATGCAGCACTGCCCCATCTTGAATGTTGGTGTACTCCCCGATTTGAATAGATTCAACATCGCCCCGCAGCACAGCGCCATACCAAACACTGCTGCCTAATGCGAGGGTGATTTGACCAATTAGCGTGGCCCCCGGTGCGACAAAGGCGGCTTGAGCAATATCGGGGGGCGGCCATAATTTTCCTGGAGTAGACAAAATTGGCTCTGAGATCCCAGTCATCAACAAAAGCTTCATATAGAATGAACGGTGGAAGGGTTGTTCCCCCCGTTATAATACGGCTACCGGAACCCGTTGGACTGCCTCCATCAGCCGATTGCTAAATGGTTAATCCAGCCCTACAAAATCCTATCTTTGGTCCTGATATCAAGTGCCCTCATTGTCGGCAAAAAATTCCGGCATTGACCTTGACGGATACCTATCTATGCCAACGACATGGAGCTTTTGAAGCCAATCCTGATAGTAAGGAGTTGGTACATCTGCAATCAGGCCGTCACTGGGGTCAATGGGAAGGTGAATGGTACCGCCAGCACACTCACCCTGACGGCATTCGTTTCGAGATTCATGAAGCGTTGGATCGTCTATATACTCAGGGATATCGGGCAACTCGAGTGATTATTGCGCAGCGCTATCAGGATTTAGTAAAGGCCTATTTAGAGCGGAGTGCGCCTTGGCGGGGGCATAGTGACGGCGGTACGCCCCGACTATATGGCTTGCCCGTGGAATTTAGTCCGTCTTCTGATGAAGACCCCTGCTGGAACGTGATTAATTTCAATCTAGAAAAAGAGCCTGGGGTGCCTGTGCGTTATCCTTATTTTCGATTATTTGAATAGTCGACGTAGCTCGTCGACATGGCTAGGAGGTAACGGCTGGCAGTTCCCATGAATGCTCTTCCAGCAGAGCTTTTGCCCCGTTGTGAGTTCTTCCTTTATGCATCACGCTTCCATCCGTACAGCAAATATTCACCGGGCGATCGCATTTTATTCGCTGCTGGGATTTGAGATGGAAACGCAGTTTACTGCTGGCATTACCCTAGCCTGTTGGATGACAGGGTTACAGGGCCGCATTGAACTGTTGCAAATTCCTGAGCCGCACCCGGCACCCGACTGTTTCCATAACGAGCACTACACTGGGTATTACCATTTGTCGTTCGACTTAACAGAAGTCGTCGATAATTTGCCAAATTGGCTAGAATCGCTGGCAGCGCGATTTGATCACGCTCATCAACAGAATGCTGAGGCCACAGCACCCCTCAAGGTCTTGTTGTCTCCTCAGCAACAGATGATTGGCGATCGCGTTTATGAAGTGGCCTTTATTGCGGATGCCGATGGCCTGCCACTGGAGTTTTTGCGGATGATGAAAAATGAGCGGTAATGGGGTGCAGCCTTTTGAAAATAACTGGGCTTACCTGAAGACAGAGCTACGTTGGCTTGATCGTGTGTTGATGATGGCTGTGGCTCGCAAGCGCCAAGAGGATAAATCGACTCGCCAAATTTCGAATGCCACCGTGGACGAGATCACCAGCCACTGGTGGAAAGGGATTGTGACGGTGAGTCGCGGGATTGACGATCGCGAAGGCCCCCCACCCAAACGTCAGCCCTCGGCTGCCGCCACCCAAGCGAGTTATAGCCAACAGTTGCAGATGCGCATTCGGGCCGGTCAACAAGCAGGGGTGGTGCTGGCATTGCCCCTGCTACGCGATCGCCTGCAATTGGCAGAAGTCGAAAAAAATATCGTGCTGATGGCGATCGCCCCCGAAATCAACCGCCGTTATGGCCGTCTATATGACTATCTACAAGAAGAGGAGGGGGCTCTCGCCGACTTGCCAACGGTCGATCTTTGTCTACGGCTACTTTGTCGCAATGATCAAGATTGGCAGCAAGCTCGGGCTCGACTGACAGCTCATCATTCCTTAGTGAATCGGAGATTGCTGGAATGGATTGGCGACGAAGAGGGGACTTTGTTAAGCCAGCAGGTACGGGTCAGTGATAAGTTAGCTAACTTTTTGTTGGCGGATTATCCCACTGCAAAGGTGCTTGAAGCTCTGCTATCAGAGGTGACTTTAGAGGACGATATCGATTTAATCGCACCGCAATCGGTATCGGGGCAGTCTGCTGTCACGGCACTAGTGCCTGTAGTAACTCCCGAAAGTGAGCAGCCCCCAACACCTGTCATGTCGGCCAATCCGGTCCAGGCGATCGCGCCGGCTTGGGATGATTTGGTGCTCCCTAAACAGCAGGTGCGCCAGTTGCAGTATCTGAGTCGTCAGGCTCAGGCACGCCGTCAACAAAGCGATATACCTGGCTTAATCGTTCTACTTTTGGGGGCCAGCGGGACTGGTAAAACCACCGCTGCTGCAACCATTGCGGCCGAATTACAGCTCCCCCTGTCTTGTGTTGACTTAGCAGCCCTCACACCAGAGGAGTATCCCGCCGTTTTGACAGATTCACCGAAAATTCCAGTTTGTTGGTGGTCAAACATGCCGAGCATTGGTTAGGACGCCAATCCCAGGTTGAGCAGACCTGGTTAAATCAGTGGTGGCAATGGCGACAGCAATTTGGCCTGACGTTAGTGACTGCCACGGCTCCAGACAAAATCTTGCCCCGTTGGCGACAGCAGTTTGATGCGATTCTGACGCTACCTCGGCCTCAGGCTAAAGCTCGCCAACGCCTTTGGGAGCAAGCCTTTTCGCCTCACATTAAAACTCATCAGTTGAATTGGGCGGCGATCGCTCGGCAACTACCCCTCACCGGGGGAGAAATCCAAGCATTAGCGCAAACGATCGAACTCGATCTCCGCTCTCGTCAACGCGCTACAGTCACACTCTCGGTCTTTCGCGCCGCGCTAGCCCTATATCATCCCCAATTAGAACTGACTGCAGCAGCTAAGCTTCCCTCGAAAGGTAAATAGAAGAAAGTACTGGTACACCTTAGGGAACGTAACTTCCGCCAGCAGTCAGGGGCTAGATCAGCGGCAATCGTTGATGACAAGTCCAAGCTCCGTCGGGATGCTGCTGATAAAACCGGAGTTCCCACTCTACTGATGACTGGGGCTCGATTAACTCTTGGGCGAGGGTCATGAGAGGCTCGTATTGGTTCGCCTTAAAACCATAGGCTAGGCTCAGATGTAGCCAATCTTTAGGTCGTAGTGGCGTCTTGCGAGTCGGGGAGGTAGCCGTGCAGACAAAGTCGAGCACCAGCTTTTTGAGCCAGTCGGATGACAGCTCTAACCCATGCCACTCAGAGCGAAATGTGAGATCGGTAACGGTAATGGGGGGCGTGGGTTGCGATCGCCGATAGCGCTTTAGCGATCGCTCCAAGGCCTGTGTATATTTAGGAATGCTATTGTTCTGATCTTCAAAAAAGCCTGTCAGGGTGCAGTGTGGCA
The DNA here is from genome assembly GCA_964563415.1 of uncultured Halomicronema sp. Classification (GTDB taxonomy): domain Bacteria; phylum Cyanobacteriota; class Cyanobacteriia; order Phormidesmidales; family Phormidesmidaceae; genus Halomicronema. The sequence continues at coordinate 15,421 of CAZLYS010000003.1, read as the reverse complement.
TGTATTGATGAGCTGTATTCGGGCCACAGACAGCCCGGCTTTTCGAAAAGAAGGTTTCTAGCTGATCCGCTAACTCACCGACCGGACAAGCATAAACAATTAACTTTGGCATAGGTCGCAGTGAGGGACTTTGCCCAGCAGTTCTCCAGAATAGAACTACAGATTGTAGTGGAGGGCTATGGGGGCAAGGGGGCAAAGGGAAAAGGATGTGTAGCTAGATTTTAGAGAATCGGTATTACACACTGACGATCGCACCCATAGGCACAAAACGCCCTGCAAAAGAAGGTGCGTAAAACAAATATGCAGCGATGAGCTAGCAATATACGAATTACCAACCACCCAAAAAAGCATATTGAATAGTGCCTATGAAGGTGTTAAAGCGGGTTTATATGGCCGTTAAGCCAGAGCTTTGTAAGTAACAGTCTGCTAAGAGCTGATGGCTAATGGGTGTTCCAATGTCTACTTCAGTCGTTATCCACCGGATAGCGGAAAGAATAGTTGCAGGTACCAGGTGATGATGAGATCGCCCCAAAACAGGGTGATCAAAGCTCCTAAGGCGAGAAACGGGCCAAAGGGAATCGGATTTTGGCGGGTGGTCAGACGGAGGGCGATCGCGCAGCCGCCGATCAATGCCCCCAGCGCACAAGCCAAAAAGCTACTGAGCAACATACCTGACCAACCCAGCCAAGCACCTAACATCGCGGCCAGTTTGCCGTCACCGCCCCCCATCACTGTTTTACCCGTAACAAATGAACCCACAAAGCCGATGATTTCGAAAATCCAGATGCCCAAGACTGCGCCGAAGATGGCTCCCATCAATCCTTGAGCAGCTCCGGCCAAAGTTATAGAGTCGGTCGAGAAAAAGAGCAAGGTTTGGGCGATACACCCGAGAACGAGGCCCGATTGGGTCAACACATTCGGTAGGGTCAGCGTATCCAAATCAATAAAGGTCAGGCAAATGAGCCAGCCCAACAAAAACCAAGCGCCGACTGTGGCCCAAGTCAACCCAAAATGGCTGAAAGCAGCGAGAAAAAGTCCGCCAGTTAGCGCTTCTACTAAAGGATAGCGGGCAGCAATGGCTGTTTTGCAGTAACGACAGCGTCCCTGAAGCCACAGCCAACCTAAAATAGGCACGTTGTCATAGGGCCGCAGCGGATGATGACAGGTGGGACAACGCGATGGGGGATGCAGTAAAGAAAGCGCCGCTGGTACCCGATAAATAACTACATTCAGAAAGCTCCCGATAGAAGCTCCGAACGCAAATACAATCAGCGGAAAAAGGACACCAATCAAAATTGACCTATTACTGTAAGCTGAGTCGCATCAGCCTGATAGTGCGACTAATGAATGTCGGGTTCGATTTGATCGAGGGGCACAAAACATTCACTGGGCAGCAGCACGGGCGGCCCACTAAAAATTAGTTTGCCCCGCCGGCTTTTGCGATTGATCGCAACCCCCATAGGTCGCTGCATATCTTCAGGATGAACCTCGTAATAAGTTCGATAGATGTGTCGAGCGGCCTTTAATAGGGCCGGGTCAAAGATGGCTGCAGCGCCCGGAATTTCGTCGGGATAGGGTGCTCGCGGTGCAGGGGGGAGCGGCTGATGATAGCTATGCACAGCTCAGGAAACCTTGGTGGGTGGACAAAAAGTTCAATCAACTATAACAGGACTCTCAAAGATCGCTCGGGTGGAGATCGCTTTGCAAAACTTCTTAAGCAAGTGCCTTTAGGATAGCGTCTCCCATTGCTTTGCAACCAACTGCTGTCATGCCTTCAGCCATGATGTCCCCCGTCCGATAGCCCTGATCTAGCACTTTGGTGACAGCCGCTTCAATTTTGTTCGCCGCCTCTGGCTGATCCAGGCCATAACGCATCATCATCGCTGCACTCAGCACCTGTGCCAGAGGATTCGCTTTGTCTTGGCCAGCGATGTCGGGGGCAGATCCGTGAACGGGCTCAAAGACGCCAGGGCCATCGGCTCCCAAGCTAGCAGACGGCAACATGCCAATACTCCCTGTTAGCATTGCTGCCGCGTCGGACAAAATATCGCCGAAGAGGTTGCCGGTCACGATGGTGTCAAACTGTTTGGGCCAGCGCACTAATTGCATCGCGGCATTGTCCACATACAAATGGGAGAGTTCGACATCGGGGTAGTCAGCAGCGAGTGCCGTGACGCGATCGCGCCAGAGTTGCGACACTTCCAACACATTTGCTTTGTCTACGGAACAGAGACGCCCTTGACGCTTTTGCGCCGTCTCAAACGCGACTCGACCGATGCGGTCAATCTCGCTATCGGTGTAGGCCATGGTGCTGACCCCGCGCTTTTCCCCCGTCTCAGCCTGAAAGATGCCCTTGGGTTCGCCAAAATAGATGCCGCCCGTGAGTTCGCGCACTACCATGATGTCCACCCCTTCAACCACCTCCCGCTTGAGAGATGACGCCTCGATCAGCTGGGGCAAAATCGTCGCTGGCCGCAGATTGGCAAATAGCTTCAACCCTGCCCGTAAGCCTAACAGTCCAGTTTCTGGCCGCTGGTGTCGGGGCAGGGTGTCCCATTTGTAGCCCCCGATCGCTGCTAGCAAAACGGCATCACTTTCCTGGCAAGTCTTCAGCGTTTCATCTGGTAGCGGGGAGCCGGTTTCATCGATCGCCACCCCACCCATGAGGGCCTCCTGAAAATCGAAACTGAGGTCTAATTGACTGCCGACCTGTTTCATCACATCGACAGCGATCGCCATGATTTCGGGGCCGATGCCGTCACCGGGAAGCAGGGTGATGCGAAAAGATTGCGTCATGAATTTGCCAGAAAAATGAGTTGCGAAATGGGGTTAACCGTTAGCGATAGTAACCCAAAGGCGTATTATCCTACGTCTGAGTCAGGAGATTCAACTTTGAATTCGGCGTCCAGAGTTCAGGTTTGAATTGTAAAGTGCAGAATGGGCCAATGTATCCCCCATGGAATATCTCTACTTGCATGGTTTTGCATCCAGTCCGCAATCGGCGAAGGCGCAGTTCCTGAAACAGCAATTCGCCAGCGTGGGCCAGACGTTACATATTTTGGATTTGAATCAGGAGGATTTTGGCCATCTCACGTTGAGTCGGCAAATTGACCAGACGATTTCGTGGATCGGCGATCGTCCCCATGTCACCATCATCGGTTCTAGCTTCGGGGGACTGACCGCCTGCTGGATTGCCGAACAGCCAACGGTACAGGGTCAAATTCAGCAGTTAGTATTGCTGGCTCCAGCCTTTCAATTTCTAGCGCAATGGCTGCCGCGTCTGGGTACTGAAACCATCGACCATTGGCGTGAGACCGGTTGGTTATCGTTCTACCACTACGGCCAGCAACAGCCGCTACCCTTAGCGTATGACTTTCTCGAAGATGCTCAACGCTATGACGAAAGCCAACTGCAGGCGGAAGTGCCATCACTGCTGTTGCATGGAACGCATGATGATGTGATCACCATTCAAGCCAGCCGCGACTATGCTGCAACGCGTCCCTGGGTCGACCTGATTGAACTGGACAGTGACCATGCCTTAGCGAACGTGCAGCCAGAAATTTGGACATCAGTAGAATCATTCTTGGCTCTGTAGCTGCCCGGTAAACCTCAGTCCTTTAACAACAAAAAGAAGAGTTGGCCGTCGGTGTTACCCTGTCCGGCTTGATCACCAGCCGCATCCCCACTGCCCACATAAATATCCACCCGCCCTGGCCCCAGAATGGCCCCGCCGGTATCTTGATTGAGCACATAGCGGTTGATGGGAGTGGCTTGCCAAGTGCCTTCAGCATCTAACTCTGGCCAGTCAAGGGTGATGAGGGCCAGTGCTCCGGGCGGCATCAGCGCTTTATCCGTCGCGATGGAACGACCTGCCGTCACAGGAACTGAAAACGTACCCGTGGGTGGCCCACCATCCGTTTCGCGAAAGAACACGAAGCGATCGTTGCGGGGAATGTACTCATCCAGGGCTGCTGGATTTGCTTCAAAAAATGCCAGCAGGCGCTCTAAGGTCATGCCTTCGGCAGGCACTTGACCATCGTTAATCAGTTCTCGGCCCAAACTAACGTAGTCGTATTCTGTGCGTCCGGCATACCCCACAGACATAAAGCTGCCGTCTGTTAGCTGCAGCCGCGCTGACCCCTGGACTTGGACTAGAAAGGCCTCAAGGCGATCTCGCATCCACACCAATTCCAATCCTTTAAGCTGTCCACTCGCACTCTGCAACCCGTCTTTACCCTCTAGCTCAGTGCGAGTGGGATGAGGTAAGGTCCAATCCTCTAAATCAAGCGGTCGCTGATATAGGGGATAGCGATATTCTGCCGTGGGCACTCGACTCGCGGCGTAGGTCGGCTCAAAATAACCGGTGAAATGGACTGTGCCTGCAATATCGTTGCCGATGGATTGATACAGCACAAATTCTTGCTGCACAGCAGCTTGAAAGGCCTCGGGCGAATCGCTGGTCAATAACAGGGTGCGAAACCGCCGCAGACTGCGGCGCACACGATCGCGGGTAAAGCTCTCAATGGGATAGTTAGCATAGGCTTCGACTGCGGCAGGGGTATCTAGGTAAGACAGGCTGTGGGCGATCGCAGTCAGCAATCGCAGTTGGGCTGCTGAAGCATCTCCTTGCCACAGCAAATCGTCTGCAGCCGCCTCACTCGGCCAGTGGTGATATCGTCTCAAGAACGGTAGCGGGGCAGGCGACAGAGCCAGATGGCCCGAAGCGACTCCCTCGTCTTCTACAATGACCGGCGCAGGCATCTGGTGTCGCAGTGACAGACTGAGCAAGCCCGCGATCACGACTGCCCCTGACGTCGATAGTTTCTGCAAGCGACCCATGAGAACTAGAACCGTTCAACACTGGAGCTAAAGACCGGCTCAACGCGAATCGCGATCAACCGCGAAGGCCGCATCACCATGTATTCACCCGGATTGATTTTAGGAATCGGCACGTTAATAAACGAATCGTCCGACTGTTTTGGCATTAACTCGGAGCTATACCACTTCTGGAAATCTTGAATCGTCGAAAACTTGACCTCTTGATGATGACCGCCATCAAAAAACAAGTGGACAATATATTCGCTGGGCGTTCTTGGCATGGTATTCCCCGTATACTCTTACAGCGCTCCCAGTCGGGCAGCGATAACAGACAAATTGTACCCACGGATAGGGCGATCGCGACTCACCCGTTAAGGAACCCCTGGAGAAGCGACAAGTTTTGACCGAGAAAATAGATTTGGGCAACAGGCGTTAAGTTTAGGGGCTCAAGCCAAAAAAGAAGCGATGTAGAACATCGTTCATCGCTGACTCGTTCACGCATTTACGCCTATCGACCAGAAAGCTTCACCAGGCCGATGCCACCAAAGTAGAGAGAGAGCACTGCACCCGCCAACAAACTTTGTGTAACTGGATCGGTAGATGGCGTTAAGACTGCGCCCAGAATAGCCGCACCCAGCAAAATGTAGCGCCAGCCCTTAAGCATCACGTTCGAATCGACAATGCCCAAGAGCGCCAGCAAAAATTGCACCACAGGCACTTGAAATGCCAGCCCAGTACTAAAAAGTAATAAGAGGACGAATTCGAAGTAGCGATCGATCGACCACAACTGCTCAACCACGTTTTCACCATAGCTGATGAAGAAATTGAGCGCGGCTGGAATGAGGGCGATGTAGGCGAAAAAGAGGCCGATAAAGAATAAAACACTAGACCCCAACACGATTGGTCCAATCACTCGCCGCTCGCGCCGAGTCAAGCCCGGCAGCACGAACATAATGATCTGATAGAGAATGAATGGACTCGCGATCAAGATGCCAGAATAGCCCGCCACTTTCAACGAGACAAAAAAGTATTCCCCCGGTGAAAGCTGTAAAAACTTGGCTCCCTGAGCTGGGACTTCCAAAATTTTGACGATTTTTTCCACAAAGGCGAAACAGCCAACGACGCCGACAACGACGGCAATTAGGGAATAGAAAATTCGCGATCGCAGTTCTTCGAGATGGTCAAAAATTGACATCTCAACATCACTAGGGACCTCGTCCAAATAATCGTTATCGAGCTCATCGTCAGATGAGGACAGCGTTTTAGTGTCGGGGGAAGAGGTCATAACCAGGGGGAAAGCGGATCAAAAAACATCAGGCCCTTTTCATTGTAGAAGTCATTTTTGCCTATGGGGATGAGAGCACCTCTAGTTCGGTTTCAGGAGTGAGCGTCAGGTTACGAACGGCGCCCGGTTCGCCTAGGGGCTGCTCCTCACTCCCATTAAAGGAAAATAAGACCCCGCCGGAATTGCCCGCAGTAATTGTGATTTCGTCTTCGCCAGTCCAACTTTCTGCGCTACCAGCAGGCATGGTGCCCTCGTAAGCAAGCTCACCATCAACGGTTACACGCATCCAGGCATCTTCTTCCAAATTGATGGCAAAGGTCACACCATCTACCGCAGTTGTGACACTGGCAGAGTCTTCTAACACGGTTACGGCATCACTGGCTGACTCAGCCTCTGAAGCTGATGGGCTCGTTTCTTCTGTCGTGGTATCTGTCGCTGTTGATGGTTGGGGGGTATTACGTGTAGTTAACCAAACAATAAAGCCGATGAGGGCAGCCGCTCCGACGGCCCCAAGAATCCAATTCCACTTAACTGGGGCATTAACCGGTGGCGTCAACGAACCATTGCGTTGAATCGGTTCGGCTTTGGATAGCACCTTGAGACTATGCTTGTCTTGCTGCTTGACCACCCCTTCGACGGTGCTGCTGGTAGCTAGAGCTGGATCAGGGAGTACTGCCACTGGGGTCGGCTCAAACTTATGAGAGACGGCTTGACCATCCAATCCCAGATATTCAGCATAGCGACGAATGAAGCCCTGTACAAAGACGGGTTCGGGTAACGATTCCCAGTCGCCGGTTTCGATCGCTGCTACTAAAGCCGGGCGAATAAAAATTTGGTTGGCAACTTCGTCAACGGTCGTGCCTTTTTCCTCTCTTAAGTCTCGAAGGTAGGCACCGACGCTAGCGAGTTGCTCCTGCTGAGTTGGATTCACCTTAAACCTTGCCTCACTCAGAGAAACACAAATAGGTACTGTCTGCACAGATACCCATCAACAGCTAATTGTAAAAGCAAATGTTACGTCATTTTGAGTTAGAGCGCTGCAGATTGGCTACCTGCCGCGCAATTTCGGGGTTGTAAAGCCGCAAGTAATTCCAATAGCCCCCGAAGACTGCTCGGATATAGTTTTTCGTCTCGGGAAATGGAATTTTGTCGGCAAAATCGTCTTCATCGATGTAGCCGCCTCGGTTAATCCAGTCCGCGACGTTACCCGGGCCAGCGTTATAACTGGCCACTGCATAGAGGGAGTGGTCACCGTATTCATCATGGGTGTAGTCCAGATACCACGTTCCCAAGTTGATGTTGTCGTTGGGGTTATCCAGATTGGGGGCGGCAATGTCAGATTGAGTGCGGATCCAATCCGCTGTATCGGGCATGACCTGCATCAAACCAGCAGCTCCCACCACTGAGCGAATTTGTGGCTCAAAGCGCGACTCTTGACGCATTAATGCCGTAACCAGCAACGGATTTAGCTGTCGTTCTGCCGACCACTGGGCAATCAGATTGGCATAAGGAAAGGGATATAGCGTTTGCCAATAAGCAGGATGCGTTTGGACCTCTTTATGGGTGGCTTGTTCGGCTGGGTCATCACGCCAGTCTAGGCTGGAGACCATGAAAATGCCGTCTAGGTTATCGCCGACCCCGACTCGCAGCACCCCGTCGGTAAATTGCTCGGTCACTGACGGGGCTTGCATATTCTCAAATTCGACTTGCCAGAGCGCCCAGGCGTCTTCGTCTTGGCCTAACAGGTAAAGTTCTTGCAGTTTGTCAGATCCGGTAGGTAGGGGTTGACGCTGGGCGGGTAGTGCAATCTCGGGTTGCAGCGATCGCACCGTTTGAAAATCCCCCACATTCCAGCCCAGAGCACTCGCCGCCCGCCAGGCAAAGTACGACTCAGGATAATCACGAATCACCCGCTCAAAGCGGCGTTTTGCCGACTCTGTATCCCCAGCTCGCAAAGACCATTTAGCGGCCCAAAATCCCATTTCTGGAGCGAGGTCGTCGTCGACATTTTCTGTGAGTATCTGATCCACCCATGCAATGGCCCCCGACCAGTTGCCTGCTTGACCCGCGTTACGGGCGTATTGTGACCGCAAGGTCGCCGCCGCTTCTGAGTTGCTGTATTCCGTCAGAATGGTTTCGCGAAGCTGCGCGGCTGTGTCAGGGCTGTCGAGCGACTCCATAATTTTTGCCTGTTCCTGCAGAGCTTCAGCGGCCCGCTGCGGAAACCGCTCGACCACTTGATTGAGGATCTGTAGAGCGGTTTCCTGATCAACTAGAGATGACAGCCTGATCAGCCCCAAAGCCGTCTCTGGAGCCTCGGGAAATGTCGCGTTTAAGAGGTTGTACCCCGCGATGGCTGCTGCCCGCTGTTCTCCAATCTGTGCTCCCCGCGCTGCCCGATACATCGCTTGAGGGCTGGCTGGGGCTTGGCTGTAACCTTTGCTGGCCGACTTGTAAGCCTGGCGTTCCCAATAAGCAAAGCCGACATCTTGCCATTCCTCAGCAGTTAGCTGGTCACCGTACTTCTCTGTCAGGCGATCGACAAACGTCAGTACGTTGGGATGGTAAATGCCATGCCGGGTCATTACCAACAGCAGTGCCTTTTCATTGCTGGGCTGAGTTTCTTCGACCAGGCGCTTGTGGGCGACTTCAACGCTACGCGGATGCGCGGGGAACTTTTCTAAGAGCTGCTCCCAGTATTGGGGACTCTGCTGGCCTAATTGATACAGTGCTTCGCCGGCAGCAGGCTGATCGCCATAGTCTTGCAGCACTGCTGTCCACGTTTCTTGGGCAGTTGCGGTTTCGCCACTGGCTTTTTGTGCCTTCCCTAGCTGAATCTGGCTATGCACAGCTAACGCCGGAAAGTCGTCTGGCAACGTTTCTAATAACGGAACTGCGCTGCCCCCCTCTCCCTGGTCAATGAGATCCTTTGCCAGTAGGTAGCGCGCGCGCACTTGCTCGTCAGAAACGGGCTGAGCCGCGATCGCTTTCAATGACTCTGCCCTGGCGGCTGGCGGTTGCATCGCCAGAGACAGCACAAGCGAATCGGCTGGCGTTCCCATCGGGGTTGTAGACTCCACCTCAGCAGCGTCATTCAGGGTGCGAGCAACGGGTGACCAGCCAACGGCATCGACCAGCGCCAACGTAGCCCCTAGCCCCAGTGCTGTGACTCCGGCAATTCCCATCCAAGGCATCCAGTTTTCAAATCGCTGCCGCATCCTTGCTTCCCCTTGCTGAAATCTTCGCCCTATCGCCACCTTGCTTCTAGCAGTTCTAGCAAAAACCTCGCTAACTGCGTCGTCTGTTTGGCCGTCGATGTTGTGCGACTTGAGTGTGGATTACATCACCTCATCGCTCACAAGAATGTTCGCAAGCGATCGCCTGATGAATTTTAGATACCCACAGGCAAAATGTACTGCTGCCCGCTAGAAAATTGCAGAACCTGACAAGCTGTGATCAAATGTAATGAAAGAATTGTTTGAAATTAAGAGCGACCTGTCCCCCTATGGATCTTCATCTATCAACTCAACCAGTACTCGACTGGACTGGTGACTGCCTTGCCATTGGTGTTGCCGAGTCAGACTTACCACTTTCTGGTGTTCTGGCAGCTCTGGACAGCAAGCTTTCAGGCTTGGTACAAGAGTTGATCGATGAATCAGAATTCAAGGCGGCGGCTGACAGCAGCGCGGTGATTCGCGTGGGCAACCCTGGCCCGTTTCGCAAGCTAGCGTTGATTGGCCTGGGCAAACCAGAGGCGATCACGCTAGAAACCCTGCGTCGGGCGGGAGCGATTGCGGCGCGGCTAGGGAGAAAAGAAAAAGGCAAAGTACTGGGCATTAATCTACCGGTGTGGAATGATAATGCGGCCCTATCTGCTCAGGGAATTTGTGAAGGTGCCCTCCTCTCACTCCACGAGGACAATCGCTTTAAGTCAGAGATTGATGATAAAAGTTTTGCCATCGAGCGGATTGAATTGATTGGCTACCCCGACGAAGCCCCGGCGATCGCTCGGGCGCAGCAAGTTGCTGACGGTGTAATCTTGGCGCGAGAACTGGTGGCTGCACCGCCCAATGTGGCGACTCCGGCCATGCTGGCTGAAACTGCCGAAGCGATCGCCCAAGACCACGACATTGAAGTCGAGATTCTCGACAAAGAGGCTTGCGAAGCACTCGGCATGGGGGCTTACTTAGGCGTGGCTCAAGCCTCTGCTCTGCCGCCAAAGTTCATTCATCTGACCTACAAACCAGCCGGAACGCCGCGTCGCAAAGTTGCCATTATTGGCAAAGGGCTGACCTTTGACTCTGGCGGTCTCAACATCAAAGCAGGGGCCGGTAGCATGATCGAAATGATGAAATTTGACATGGGCGGAGCGGCGGCGGCTTTAGGAGCGGCAAAGGCGATCGCGCAAATCAAGCCCGATGTCGAAGTTCACTTCATCAGTGCTGCTGCCGAAAATATGATCAGCGGTAACGCTTTGCACCCCGGTGATATCCTCACAGCGTCCAACGGCAAAACAATTGAAGTCAACAACACCGATGCCGAGGGACGCTTAACCCTCGCTGATGCCCTTGTTTTTGCGGAAAAGCTTGAAATTGATGCCATGATCGACTTAGCGACGTTGACAGGAGCGAGCATTGTCGCTCTAGGCGACTCTATCGCCGGGCTGTGGAGTCCCGATGACACCCTAGCGGGTGAAATTGAAGGGGCCGCAGAAATCGCTGGTGAAAAGTTGTGGCGCATGCCCCTAGAAGACAAATACTTCGAAGGTATGAAATCCCTCGCTGCTGACATGAAAAACACTGGCCCCCGATTTGGTGGAGCCATCACCGCCGCCCTGTTCCTCAAACAGTTTGTCAAAGAGACTGCCTGGGCACATCTCGACATAGCTGGTCCTGTGTGGAATGAGCGGGAAAACGCTTACAACAGCCCCGGTGCTACCGGCTACGGTGTGCGAACGCTAGTAAATTGGGTCTTGTTGTAATCACGCTAAAAAGCTTTGAGGTCCCCAGCGTTGCTACATCTTTGGAGTAAGGCTGGGGACCTTATTAAGGTCTTGCCCTAAAGCTGATTTATACAAGGAACCTTCAGTAACCTTGTGTACCTGCTCTGACAACGGTTTAAGTGTTTAATCTTGGTTTCAGGAGAAGACTGAAACCAAGATTAGGCTGACTGTCACCAAGGTTGGAAATCACCGCTTACTATCGTTGTCTACCAGCGGCATGAATCGGCTTCATCAGCCCAGTTGTGACTGCCTCCCGGTGCAATTTCAGGAGAAAAGCATAAGTGAGTAATTGCACCGCTACCAGGAAATTCTACTTCAAGGCGCTCAAACGTAACTTCCATGCCTTCTTTAATGTTTTCAAACAAACGGACGGAGTTGTCTCCTGAAAATGCTGGATTAATAGCCTGGACATCTTTGATATTGAGCTTAAGTGCAGCAGTAGTATCCTCCGCATCACTGTAGAAACGGAATTCCCCTTTGGCATGCTCGTCAAAATCTAAGAAGCCTAAGCTGATGTATTGGATAGCTCGATCAAACGTGAAAGTGATTGTCCCACCCTTCCTTTCATCATCGGCTTCACCTAAATCATCTCGATTTTTGCGCCGACTATTGTCTTCTTGGATTATGAGAACATTACCTTGTTCCTTAGAACCAAAATAGTCGCCTGTTGCTAAGTCACCATCATCACCCGAACAAATGGGTAGAGATTGGAAGCTGGGATCAGTAATACCGGCGGGACGACAGTTGGTGTCGTATAAGCGGAGTGGCAAGTCGCTGCTTTTATCCGCTCTGCGCTTACGGTTGGATTCAACGCTAATGTTGAGCCCTCCCTCTAAACCAGACCACTCATCACCTGTAATGAAAGTACCCGCATCAAAATCCTCAAAATCAATGACAATCGGTTTGAACAAGTCTTCATTTGAGTTTGCTTGAGCAGCAAAGGAATAGCCTGTAGACAAAATTGGGGCCAAGATGGCCGCATTTAAAAGAATTAGGGGAAAACGCATATCAACTCTTTAAAGAACATTGCCGAATGGGTTAGCACCACGGCAGTACACCCTAGCAGTGCTTTTATGTACGTGTTCATACGACAGTAGTCCCCAATGCATCTTTAGGAGTATCCGTATTTACTCTTCTTTTCGGAAAATTTACGTAAGAGCAGAGCTTTGTAAGGACACTGAGTAAATTTGATGTTCATGCAGGTAAATTGCAAGACATAACGTGATGAAGAGCGTCTGCCGAACTTCTGGAATCCCTTTCAGAGGATTGCCTTGAGCATTTGTTGGCTTGATGAAATACTTATCTTTCTTTGCACACCTTTTTGCTAAATTTGATATGCGTCTCAAAGTCAACAATCAAAGTTCCTTCATATATCCTGATTTTCATTAGCCTTATCACTGGTATTCAGGAGATCTTTTATACCTGGGCCTTGCGAGCAATAGGTCTGGACACAGCTATGTGTATCCCATTTCTCGTATTAGCCGCTTTGCATATAGCAATAAATCACGATGTCCGGATTATCTATGACATATGTAATCCTCCTGCGACAACGCTTTTAACTCATCTTGAGATAGCAAAATATATGATATAGATGTCTGTCTAAATGCCGAGATCAGCACTGATACGGTGGGCGCAGGCAAAACCGGAGAAAGCCACTGCGTTGAGTCCTTGACCGGGAAAGGTGCTGTCACCGACACAGTACAAACCCGGAATTGCCGTGCGATTAAAGGGCATTCCTAATAGTCCCCTTAATTGATGTTGGGGCATGGGGCCATAGGTACCGTTTGTGCGGCCTAAAAAGCGCCGATGAGTGCGGGGGGTACCGATGGAGCAATGTTCGATCGCCCCTGCCACCCCAGGAAAAATGGTGTCTAGTCGTTGAATCAGCTGGTTGGCCAACTGTTGTTTATGGTGCTCATAGTCGCTCGGCGATCGCCCTTGCCAATCCGTCATCCAACTGGGCGTAAAGGCATGTAAGATATGGCGATTAGGCGGAGCCAGACTGGGGTCCATCAAAGTGGGGATTGATAAAAACAGCGTCCCGTTGGGCGCTTCCAGATCGTCCCAATTGTCCAGCATGATTTGGTGGCAGTCGGTATCAGGTGGAATCACTGCTGCATCCACACCTAAATGCAAGCTTAGGAAACTGGGCGCTTGAGTATATCGCTGCTGCCAGCGTTGCTCGCGTTGGGGTGAGGGTTTGTCCAACAGCGTATTGAAGGTGTCCCAGCGAGTGGCGTTAGAAACAATGCGGTCAGCGGTGTACTGTTCGCCTGTGGCTAGTTCGACCCCGATCGCCCGTCCATGTTGCGTGACGATGCGTTTGACTCGCGACTGATATTGAATGTAACCTCCTGAGTCCACGAGTCCCTGAGCGAGCTTTTCCGCAATGCGTCCGACACCGCCCTGGGGATAATTCACCCCGCCGTAGTGGCGATCGCTAAACACCATGCCAGCATTGATCAGGGGCGTTTTGGCAGCGGGCACCACCGACCAGCAATAACATTCCATATCAATGAAGCGGAGCAGTTCTGGATCACGCAAATAGCGACGGGCTAGTCCCCCCACATTGGCAGGCAGACGACGAGCCAGTCCCAGGCAAGCGAGAGGATTTTGGGCAAACACGCGAGCCACGTAGCGAGGCTCTTCTAAAGAGAGCAGTTCAATTGAATTCAGACAGTTGAATACTTGCCAACAGGTGTCGTAAAAGCGCCGGATTCCCTGACGTTCGTGGGGAAAGCGATCGCCCAACTCGGCCAAAAACTGCTCATAGTCGCGATGCACCTGCACCGATAGACCGTTCGGCAATCGATAGTGTACCTGCACCGGATCGGGAATGGTTTCTAGGTGTTGCCCGACCGCCGCGAGTGCCCGCGTCAAGAGATTGGTGGTGCCCTGCTGTCCAAAGCCAAAAATCATGGAGGCGCCCACGTCAAACCGATAGCCGTCGCGCTCGAAATAGCCCGCACTGCCACCCGGAATCAGGTAACGCTCCAACACCAGGGGTCGCATCCCTTTTGCTGCTAGCTGCGTTGCCGTGACCAAACCGCCGATGCCAGAGCCGATTACAATAACATCAAAATGGCTACCACTAGGCCAGCGCTGAGTCGAGGTTTTTGAGGAAACAGTTGGCAGCATGCGATCGCTCTTTACATCTGGTGGAAGTTCCAGTCATAGGATCCCCCATTCGGTGCTTTCCTGTCATCGCATCCACGCATCAACGGAGTATGATGATCCAGACCATTTTGCCGTGACAGATTTATGGCTCTTCAACTCCGCGTCTTTGTGCCTCCGCACCCCTTAGTGAAACATTGGTTGGGGGTAGCACGCGATGTCAATACTCCCTCAGCCCTCTTTCGCACTGCTATGACTGAGTTGGGGCGGTGGCTCGCTTACGAAGCGGCCCGCGAATGGTTACCCACCTTTGACACCCAAATCGAGACCCCGCTCGCCACCTGCCCAGCAACTTTCGTTAATCCCGAAGTGCCGATAGTGATCATTCCCATCTTGCGGGCAGGCCTGGCGTTGATGGAAGGCGTCCAATCTGTTTTGCCCTTGGCCTCGGTGTATCACGTGGGCTACGTCCGCAATGAAGAAACCTTAGAAGCGAGTTGCTATCTCAACAAGCTGCCCGACAGTCTAGATACTGAAACTCGCGTGCTGATTAGCGAGCCGATGCTGGCGACCGGAGGCACGATGATGACTGCAATGGCTGATTTGCTCCAAAGGGGGATTCAGCCTGAGCATATTCGTGTCGTTTCGATCGTTGCCTCGCCTGTCGCGCTCAAAAAGCTAGCGGATGCGTATCCAGCATTAGTGATCTATACCGCCATGATTGACGAGGGCTTGAACGACAATGGCTATATTGTGCCGGGACTGGGGGATGCGGGTGATCGCACCTTTGGCACCTAAAGCGCTTGCCGAGTCAAGGGTTAAGACAAGTTCTTTGCCAGTCATCTAGTGATGCTTTTTAGAAACCGCTAGCGCAGCGATGCTTGGATAGGAATTACAACGGTTCAAGAAGGCAGCTGACGCAAACGTCTAGAAATCGGCAACAATACCAGTACGTGATCATCAAATGATTGAAGATCCGCCATTTCCGACGAATTCTGTAATTTCCCATGAGTCAGCAAGACAACTTTGGCAGCGGCTTTCTTCTCGGCACACTCTTTGGGGGTGTCGTCGGGGGTATCGTAGGGGCCGTTGTGGCCTCACGGGCACTTCGGGATACCTCGGAGGAAGAAACCTTTCGTCTGGGTAGCACCCAAGAAGGTGACGGGGACGCGTTTGACCTCGCCGGAGCTCGCCGTCACATC
>CAZLYS010000002.1:0-21397 GCA_964563415.1 uncultured Halomicronema sp. | reverse complement strand
GCGTATCGGGGCTGGGAGAGCGCTTGCTGGCGTTTCTCGATTTAGACAGCTTGCTCTTTGGGGCTTGGTTTCCGGCGATAGAACACACTCAAAAATTGGTGTTAATTGGCCGGACCCGGGGGCGAATTGCCGCCACCAACGATCGCCCTGGCGTCGATTTCAATCTTCTGTTGTCTCGACTAGGCGGCGGTGGCCATCCCACAGCCGCTGCCGCGACCTGCGTCACCGCCGCCCCTAAAGCAGAATTTGAGCAAACCTTAGCTGAGCTACGCCAACAAATTCCCCCTGTCCCGACGGCTCGTGACTTGATGTCTTCGCCTGTGCGCACAATTCTTCCCAGTACTCAAATTACTGAAGCCCAGCGCATTTTATTGCGTTACGGTCATTCTGGTCTATCAGTGGTTAACCGCACCGGGCAACTAGTCGGAGTAATTTCCCGCCGCGATATTGATTTAGCCCTGCATCATGGTTTTGGACATGCCCCCGTTAAGGGCTACATGTCAACCCTAGTCAAAACCGTCAGCCCACAGACTACTCTCCCCGAGATTGAAGCCCTCATGGTGACCTACGACATTGGCCGACTACCCGTTTTAGAAGCCGAACACTTGGTCGGGGTCGTCACCCGCACCGATGTCTTGCGCCAACTACACCAGGCTCAGCAAGCCCAGGCTCCTGCCGAAACTCCAACTCAGATCAAGGTCCGCTCACCGTCGCCATCACAACTTTGGCAAACCCTACAGCGCCGTCTAGCACCGTCCCTTTGGGAAATGCTACAGACTATGGCAACGGTGGCTTGCGATCGCGGCTGGCAACTCTACCTCGTCGGCGGCGGCGTTCGTGACCTATTCCTCAGTGATGCTGACACGCTGCTCAGCTTGCCAGATGTGGATTTGGTCGTAGACAGTGCCTACCAAACCTTAGAAATGGGAGCTGGCGTTGTGCTCGCCGAAGCCATCAAAGCCCAACATCCTGAAGCAGATTTGCAAATCTATGGGCGCTTTCAGACGGCGGCGCTGGTATGGCATGAGTCGCCCACTCAGAACACCGGCTCACTCATGGTGGATATCGCCACCGCGCGCACTGAATTCTATCCTTACCCCGCCGCCAATCCAGAAGTGGAGGCGAGTTCTATTCGCCAAGACCTATATCGCCGGGACTTCACTATCAACGCCTTGGCTGTGGCTTTGACGCCCCCCCAACCAGGACAACTGCTGGACTTTTTTGGCGGGTTGGTTGATTTACAAGCGCGGCACATTCGCGTGCTTCATGCCAACAGCTTCATCGAAGACCCCACGCGTATTTATCGAGCGGTCCGTTTTGCGGTACGCCTAGGCTTCACCCTAGAAACCCAAACCGAAGGATTTATTCGCCACGCGATCGAGAGTGGTGTTTACAAACGGCTCCAAACTGAGATCGCAAAATTACCTGCCTTACAAACCCGACTAAAAGCCGAACTGCAATACATTTTGGCTGCCGATTATTGGGCAGCCGCTTTGAGCCTACTGGATGATTTGGGTGCCCTCGTATGCCTACATCCAGAGTTAGTCTTGCACGATCGCCTTTGGCAACAAATTCGCCGATTAAGTCGTTGGCTCACGCAGGTTGACCTATTGGCAGCTCTGTCCCCTTGGCAAATGCGATTAGAGCTATTAATCACGGGCATTCCACCTGCTGATCGGGAAGCCGTGGCCGCACATTTGCAGCTCCCCCTGACCAGTGTGCAACGGCTCGCCGCTCTCGATCAGGCCGAAACTCAGGTCTTAGCCCAATTGCCCCAGTGCGATCGCCCCAGTCAGTGTTGGCAGTTATTCACACCCTATGACTTAGCCTCTTTAGTGCTCATCAGTCTGCGACATCCGCAGGCAACTAGTGAGTCGATCTGGCGGTATCTCACTTATTGGTCTCAGGTCAAAGCTCCAATTGATGGCGAAGATCTCAAGCACTTAGGCTATCGACCGGGTCCCGTCTATCGAGACATGTTGGCCCGAGTTTTGGCCGCCACATTGGATGGTGAACTGACCAGTCGGGCTGAGGCGATCGCCTTCATTCAGCGGCACTATCCTTTGCCTGACTGATCACTCAACCACCCGGTGCAGAACGCTACGTCATCTCACCACCACAATCTGCTATTACAGGTACAACAGGGTAGATTAAGAGAGTCTAAATTTCGGGTTGTTTTGTTTACGTTGCCCATGCCTATGCCACTTGCCCCTGGAACCGCACTGCAAAATGGCCACTATGTCATTGATGCACTGTTAGAAGCTGCCCCCAATGGCAATCTCTATTGGGGTACCCACGTGGCAGTCGGCATGCCTGTGTTCATTCAAGTCTTTACCATCAGCGCGTCGGGACAAAGTGATCTCTCTAATTTGATTGCCCGCCTAGAGGGAGCAGCTTTTTCACCTCAGTCCCCCCTGCCCAATCCGTTTCAACTCTTTCGAGGCGACGATCAAACGCTGTGTCTGGCCATGGGCAGCAGCATCGGCCTGCCTTGGTCCACTACTGGCAAACACGGAGCGACTCTGTCAACGAAACAGGCCCTCAAGACAATTCGCCAGATTGCCGATAATCTCACCTGGCTCAAGGAACAGGGAATTTCCGGATTAGACCTTGCCCCTAATCGGGTTTGGCTCTCACAAGATCAGACAACCGTTACATTAACCGGGCTCCCCTATGCCTATCGGCAAGACGCCATGGCCAAAGAGGCTGACTCTCAGGCGTCAGTACACGCACTGGCTCAACTACTCTTCAGTTTCTTGACCGGCAACATCCCACAGCTTTGCGAAGCAGAGGATGGGCTCAGCGTCCAACAGCAACTCAACCGGTCTTGCCCGAACTTGAGTCCTGTGGTGGTCGCTGCCATTGAACAGGGATTAAAACTGTCTGACGGCAAACCATCGATCACGCTGCAGCAATGGCTCGACAACCTGCCAGATACTGGCGCGACCGATCAAATACCGTCACCTAGTCAACAACTCATGAGATCGCAACCCACACGAGTCAAAACCATGCCGCAAGTCACCAATCCGACATCACAGCCTAAGGGGTCGCTACTTTTTCCCTCTTTAGCGGTCACTGCAACATTGGCAGCGATCTTTGGGGGAGTCTTAGGCACTTACTGGCGGCTTAATGCCCAAAGTCTACCGGGTGCGATTCAATTTGATCCACAGCAGTCCTTTCCGGCTCAGTCAGGCTGGTCAGGCGATACACCAGAGGCGGTTTTCAGTTCTCCTTATGTGCCTGCCAGCAATCCACCATTACGCCGGGATGAATGGTACGAGCCCCCAGCACCGATTACCGAAGCCGTGCTGCCCAACGACCCCAACGAAAATTCTATAGAGACCGGCGAGGACTTTGATGCCCCCAGTGCGGCACCACCAATAGAGCCGACTGTCCCACTGACGACACCGTTAGATACACCCTCCCCATCACCGTCATCACCATCCCTCGATGGGTTCCCGACCGAGAATCTTGAGCAACCAAATAATGCTGCCCCTACAGATTTAGAGGCTTTAGAAGCACCCGACATCCAACCCGTGCAACCGGAGGCGGCTGATTTCTCTAACAGCAATGATGGGGTGACTTTGCCATCGCCAATGGCAGTGCCACCAGCCATCCCATCCCCTGACAAGACCACCGAAAGCTAATCCAATCTGATTCAAGCAGCACCATCATTCGCGTTGAGTCAACTGGGGCTGAGGATTTTTGAGCAAGAAGGTTATAATCTGAATTAAAGGTGTAACAAAGTGTGACATTATGAGCAGCCCCGTTGTCCATGCCTTCTTTATGGGCCGTGCGTTAGCGGCAGCGATCGCTGAGCAAGCTGAGCAAACCATGACGGAAACCCTCAGCAACTTAGGACGCTTTGATGCCGAGCAACGAGAAAACTTACGCAATTTTACAGAAGATGTGATGGCTCGGGTGCAGCAACAAGAGTCGGCCGTCTCTCAAGACATGGGCAGTCATAGTTCTAATGTGACCACTGGAGCAGCCAGCCCCCAAGACTTGCAGGCCACCATTGATAATCTGAGAGCCGAGATTGCTCAAGTCCGTTCCACTTTGCAACAATACCGGGCATCCTTAAACTGAGGCGGCATTACTGACAAGTCGCGAATTTAATTTTTCCATGTTGTTCCCCTTATAAGTGTGATTTGGGAGTTTGAGTGTCTGCTGCTTACGATTCTGAAACTGCTCTGCCAGCCCTTCCTGACAATACCTCAGGCAATGGCATAGCATCTGATGCCGCACAACCCCAATTGGGAGAGTCAACCACTGCACCGAGTACCCATCACACTGGCGCTCCTCATGCTACACAGGCGAGTATGGGTCAACCCAGTACGACTACCAGCTTTGTCACCCTGGCCGAACCAACCTCTGCGACCTCTCCACTAGTAGCAGCGAAACGGGTTCCCGCCAGTCCAGGTAATAAAGCTTATAAATGGAATCGCAAGCGTTACTCGCGGACTAAGCGATCGTACGATATTTGGTCGTTTGTCTTCCGGTTCTTAGGGGCGCGCTGGCTCCACAAGCGTCCTTGGAGCTACCAGGGCAGCATGACGCCAGAAAAGATGGCGGCACGTCGGCGTAAACAGGCCATTTGGATTCGCGAAACGTTTTTAGAACTTGGTCCCACCTTCATTAAATTAGGTCAGCTTTTCTCTACGCGGGCAGATCTCTTTCCCACCGAATATGTTGAAGAGCTATCTAAACTCCAAGATCGGGTGCCAGCCTTTAGCTACGAACAAGTCGAAGATATTATTCGGGCTGATTTTGGGAAGTCAGTGCCTGAACTGTTTAAGAGTTTTGATCCGATTCCCCTCGCCGCTGCCAGCTTAGGACAAGTCCATCGTGCACAGCTACACTCTGGCGAAGAAGTCGTCGTCAAAGTTCAGCGTCCTGGTCTAAAACGGCTTTTCACGATCGATTTATCAATCCTACGAGGGATTGCCGGATATTTTCAAAATCATCCTTACTGGGGCAAAGGACGTGACTGGATTGGCATCTATGAAGAGTGTTGCCGCATCCTCTGGGAGGAGATTGATTATCTCAACGAAGGTCGCAATGCTGATACCTTCCGGCGAAATTTTCGGAAGCACGACTGGACTCGGGTACCTCGGGTTTTTTGGCGCTATGCGACGCCGCGAGTTCTCACTCTGGAATATATGCCCGGCATCAAGATCAGCCACTATGATGCCCTAGAGGCAGCAGGGTTAGATCGCAAAGAGCTGGCTCACTTAGGCGCAAAAGCCTATCTACACCAGCTCTTAGATGATGGCTTCTTCCATGCGGATCCGCATCCTGGCAACATTGCTGTTAGCCCAGAAGGGGCATTAATCTTTTATGATTTTGGCATGATGGGCCGCGTCCAGCCTGTGACCCGTGAGCGTCTTATGATAACGTTCATAGGAATCGCTCAACGAGATGCGGGACTAGTTGTCTCATCTTTGGTTGACCTGGGGGCACTCCAAGAGACTGAAGATATGGGGCCCGTACGTCGATCTGTCCAATATATTTTGGACAATCTGATGGATAAGCCCTTCGAAGAACAATCCGTTGCTGAAATCAGTGACGATTTGTACGAGATTGCCTACGACCAACCCTTTCGATTTCCAGCAACGTTCACCTTTGTGATGCGGGCTTTTTCAACGCTAGAAGGCGTAGGTAAAGGGCTTGATCCGAAATTCAACTTTATGGAAGCGGCAAAGCCATTTGCCAACAAGCTTATGAGTAACAACGACTTATCGAGTTCTACTGAGACGTTATTTGGCGAGATTGGTCGTCAAGCTGCACAGGTAGGTTCCACAGCATTTGGTCTACCCCGTCGCTTAGAAGATACGCTTGATAAGTTAGAGCGCGGAGATGTCCGCGTTCGGGTTCGGTCGATCGAAACGGACCGGATTCTGCGGCGAGTTAGCAGCGTTAATATGGCCACTAACTATACGCTATTGGTAGGGGCATTTGTTCTGTCAGCCACAATTTTGCTGGTGTATGAGTTTTTGTGGTTGGCGATCGCCGCTTTTCTCGTTGCAGGAGTTGCAGGGTTTGCCCTGCTGCGCTTGATGCTGCAGATGGGACGAGCTGACCGGTTTTAGTGGGGGAAACAGGGTCGATGCTCAAGCTACTCTTTTCTGGGATGACTGACCCTGGTTTAGTGCGTTCCAGTAATCAAGATGCGTACCATGTTGACCCGCAGGGGCGCTTTTTTATTGTGGCTGACGGCATGGGTGGACATGCCGGTGGCCAAGAAGCCAGTAACATTGCAACCACAAGCATTCGCCAGTACTTAGAAGAACATTGGGAAACTGACCTCGCCACTTCAGATATGTTGCAGCGAGCCTTAGTTCTGGCCAACAAAGAAATCCTGAAGGATCAAAAACAGCACCCCGACCGGGGCGACATGGGGACGACAATCGTGGTGCTGACCTTTAGAACTGATAAAGACGATCAACCGTGGTGTGCCCATGTGGGTGATTCACGCCTGTACCGCCTACGGGGGCCAAAGATCGATGCCTTAACGGAAGACCATACATGGATTGCTCGTGCCGTCCGTGAAGGAGAGTTAACGATCGATCAGTCACGTAATCACCCCTGGCGCCACGTGCTCTCACAGTGCCTCGGCCGCGAAGATATGCACCGCATTGATGTGCAACCCGTCGAAGCACAGCCGGGAGATCGCTTCCTGTTATGCAGTGATGGCCTGACAGAAGAACTGCCGGACACCATTATTGCAGCTCATCTAAAGTCAATCCGGGCTGTTGAGAGCGCCGCGCAGGCATTGATTAATTCTGCCAAAAAACATGGGGGACGCGACAACATTACGGTCGTGATTGTCACCCTACTGCTAGACATAACAACCCAAGATACAACAGGCATTGAAACTGGTTTTATCGTTGATTAGTTGCAACCTTTGCCGCTGCATACCGGTGCCGTTTCAAGCTATTGTCATCGCTAAAGATGAACAGTGACTGAGGCATTCAGGTATTCATTTGGGTGCCATCCATGTCATGGCACGGCATGATAAACGGGGTAACAGCAGGATCAGGCCAGGTAATGACGCGATCATCCTTAACCGGTGCAACTCAAGTCTTTGGGATCATCGGCCATCCAATAGAGCATTCACTATCGCCTCCCATGCAAAATGCGGCTTTAGAACAGTTGGGCTTCAACGGGGTATATGTGCCTTTTGCAGTCGAGCCATCAATGCTGGCGGCAGCGATCGCGGGTTTGTGGTCTCTGGGCATCCAAGGGTTTAATGTCACCATTCCCCACAAGCAAACCGTCATACCATCCTTAGCTTCGATCACGGATATCAGTCAAGCCGTGGGGGCAGTCAATACCGTGTGGCGCACTGACCATGGTTGGGCTGGCACTAACACAGACGTAACTGGCTTTATCGCCCCCCTGCAACAGAGCGATCGCGATTGGTCTAAAACTCGGGTTGTGATTTTGGGAAACGGCGGGGCGGCTCGAGCAGTTGTCGCTGGTTGCGTCACCTTGGGCTGCTCTGATCTTTGGCTGGTGGGGCGCAGTACTGACAAATTGCAGACCTTCATCGAGAGCTGGCATACATCTCCTCTACAGCCGCTATTAAATACTTGCCTCTACCCAGAGCTGACAACTTTACTGCCAGACACAACGCTATTGGTGAATACAACCCCGATAGGGATGCATCCTCACATTGACGCCTCGCCGGTGACCGCGCAGCAAATGGCCTTACTACCGGAGAACGCGATCGCTTACGACCTGATTTACACCCCGAGTCCCACCCAGTTTCTACAGCTAGCAACCCAGCGAAATTTGCAGACTTTTGACGGCACTGAAATGCTCGTGCAACAGGGGGCGGCAGCACTGCAAATTTGGACCCAGCAAAAGCCTCCAATCGACCTGATGCGCCAGACCTTGAGAGCACAGTTAGGGTTGACCTAAGATCTGCCGCTGCGCCTAGTTTCACGATAGGCTAGTGGACGGGGAAATCATTGTGTGACGAAAGGAATCTCTATGATCCGCACTGGACTAAAAACAGCCCTTTGGACGGGACTGATGACTTGCCTCTTTGCCCTGACCTTTGTGTTGACGCCGCCAGCGCAAGCAATGACACCGATCGAACTAAAAGATATCAGCTATACATCCTGTCCAGAAGAGATGTCGGAAGGCATCGTAGCGCCTGGTTCTTTGCAAAAAGCCAACTGTTTTCTCATCACAGGCACAGCTGTTAATCGTTCGGGCAAGCCCGTGTTGAATGCAGACATCTTTGGCCGCATCTACGACGCCAATAACAACCCCGCCATGATGAATCGGACCCGGCTCGGGGCCATCGATGAGGTGCCCCCTGGAGAAAGTCCCTTTGAATTGCGCATTTCAGTAGCCGCTAGTCAGCCAGAGCCCCTGAAGCTAGAGCAATTTAAGGCGTCAGGATTTACGGGTAAAGTGCGCCGTTAGGTTAGTTGATCATGGTTGAACAATCTCTCTGCCGTTGCGGCTGGGTGCATGATGATCCCATTGAAATTGCCTATCACGATCGCGAATGGGGCGTCCCCTTGCATGATGATCAAACCTTGTTTGAGTTCTTAGTCTTAGATGGCTTCCAAGCTGGTTTAAGTTGGATCACTATTCTGCGCAAGCGAGATAATTTTCGTCAGGCATTTGACCAATTTGACCCAGTGGTTGTGGCTGGCTATAGCAGCGACAAACATGAGGCTTTAATGCAAGATCCGGGCATCGTGCGCAATCGTCTGAAGATTCAAGCTGCGACGACGAATGCCCAAGCCTTTTTAGCGGTGCAGGCTGATTTTGGTAGCTTTGACACGTATCTGTGGGATTGGGTCAATGGTACCCCCATCCAAAATGCTTGGCCCACGCTCAATGCAGTACCTGCTCGCACTGAACTATCAGACGCCCTCAGCAAAGATCTGAAAAAACGCGGCTTTAAATTTGTCGGTTCAGTTATTTGTTACGCCTTTATGCAGGCGATCGGCATGGTCAATGACCACACCGTCGATTGCTTTCGTTACAAGGAACTCAGCCCCTAGACGGCACTTCCATGCAGGACTGTGCCTGCCAAGATACTGCGAGCGAAACCATTTGGAGGGCACAAGTTAGGCCAGCGGGCAGCCTCTAAAATCACTGGCACTGGCATGAATGACAACCATTAATCACCCGAGAAAAGCGGTGCTATGCTTTGGGTGCTGGTGACCACCTTCTCTTCGTCTATGCCATGAAGCGCCCCTGGACCTTTCAAATCTTGTTGCCGCTGGTGATGCTGATTTTGTTAGCAGTGAGCTGCGATCGCATTTTGCGCACCCTCCGCAACAATCCTGAAGGGGTCACCATACAACCAGTAGATGAAGCGACCCCCACGAACCAGCAAAGCGCCAATCTGACCAATAACGGTACAGTGATTGTCGATGACGAGACAAATATTCAGATCACCTTGCCAGAAAGTTGGGTAGAAGAGACAAGCTTACATGACTCTGCCGAATTACAAGCGGCAGATGCTGACAATGAGTTGTATGTCATTGTGGTCGCAGAAGACTCTCCAGCCCTCATGCGATTTGGTTTGCCCGAAAATGCTGAACGATATCGCACCTTGTTGAAAGCTCAGATGGCGACCTATGAGGGTGAGAGCCCAACAGAAGTAGCTTTCATCAACGATGATTTTGCTTCTCAGTATGAAATCCGTGGGAGTTTAGAGGGAGACATTCCAGTTGTGTACTTACACACGACTGTGGTGACGCAGCAGCGTTATTACCAAATTGTGGCCTGGACCAGTCCCCAGCAATATGACGCCTATCGCTCTGAATTACAAACGATTACGGAAACTTTTCAGGAAATCGACTCTTAAAAGGCCAGAGCGGCTCCAGAATATGGCCTAATAGAAAAGATGAAACTCCGGATTAAAACTGACTAATGATGGCACGGCAACTTTTTCAGTGGCGTCGATGGTTAATATTGGGGGCGGCGATCGCCTGTTGCTGGTTACTCAGCACCTCGAACGCTTGGGCTGGCCTGGAAGATGACAACTATGATGGCAACATTTTTGCCCTCTATGCAGGGAACGGCTCACTAGTGCCGCCCAAAGTTTCATTGGCACAATCGCTGAAATTTAACAAACCCGCCTTACTCGTCTTTTATGTCGACGACAGTACCGACTGCAAACAGTATGCCTCGGTTGTCTCTCAATTACAGGCACCTTATGGTCGCGCCGCTAACTTCATTCCAATTATGGCGGATTCGATCTCTCCACAAGCCCAGTTTGACCCGACTGATCCAGGCTATTACTTTGAGGGTGCTGTGCCCCAGACATTGGTCTTTGATGCAGAGGGCAATGTGCAGCTAAACGAAACGGGAATCGTGAGTTATGAAAAGATTGACGATGTGATGCGTGAGGTGTTTGACTTGCTGCCGCGAGCAGAATCGGTCGAATTGCGCCGCCGTCCGGTGAATGAAATCAACAGTGAGCTTGTCGCAGCGCCTTAAAGGCTCTGATAGAGTTCACGTTGAAGCCGTCCAGCCCGTTAGGGACAGCCAATGAGAGTACCCTTGTTGTTTGCCATTGGCTTGATTGAGACATCCTTCCCTAGTACAGGGGCCACAAGACAGATGCGGTGAGAGTTTAGTGAGGGGCACCAGCAAGGATTGCGCTGCAGTGCCCTCGCTAGATCAGTCTTCGTCGACCTTGCGTTTACGGAACTGCTGCGCTTTTTGTTGCAGGTTTTGAAAGTAATCTGTTTCAACAATTTCTTGCACTTCTTTAGTCTTACGCGATTGGTCAATTTCAATCTTGAGATCGCGGATTTGTTGGCGTAACCGCTGCTGACGGGCAATGACCTCATTCACCATTTTCTGAAAGACTCGGCCTAGTTGTCCCAATTCATCCTGACGGTTGACCACTGTTGCGAGTTTGCGAGATTCTGCAGTGTCCAGCTCTTCTATCGTTTGGATATCTTCTGCTGCTAGCTTTTCTGAGAGTTTCGCCAAGCCCTGAACCGGCTGAACAACCAGCGGTTTCAGCAAAGCATTAAGGCAGAAAAGGGCGATCGCAAAAATCAAAATAAACAATCCCATCACCCCAGAAAACGCCTGTCGTGCATTGTTGAACACCTCTTCAGCGGGGATATAGACAACTTGCGTGCCAAAAATTTCATCCAACTGCCAATCAAACCCGCCTTCACGGCCGTACTGCTCGAGCATGGCTGGTGGCGCCACGTCAGGTGTACTGTGGCATTCCAAACAAGACGCATCTTGAATGCTAATCGGCAAAGCGCTATAGAAAAATAATCCTCGTTCTGGCATTTGGCGATAGCCAGATTGACGGGACACATTCGGATTTTCTAGAAATGTCTCGATTAAAACCGTTTCGAAATCATCGGCTAAGTCATTGGGGTTAGTGGGGTTGAACACCGCCTCCTTGTAGCGATATTCGAAGTCTTGAGAGGAGTCATGCGCCGCTGATAACAGCTCAAACGTACGCCGTGCGGAATATGCAGGCACGACTTCTGGCCAAAATTCTGTGTCGTTTTGATAGCGCTGCAAGATCGGCAAGACTTCTTGAGACGTATAGTGCCGAACCGCTCGCATCGACTCCATTAACATGACGCCTTCTGCAGACACTGTATTCTCAGCCTGATACTGCAGAGCTTTAGATAGCCCCAAGCCTCCGAGTGCACTGCCCACGATAAAAATCAATAACAGGATGATCGTAAACTTGGGTGCGAGTTTAAGTCGATTAAGCATATCAGTAACAGCCTGAGTGGGAATGACCTGATGGCATGGTTGAGAGATCGTGAGGGTATGCCTCTTTTAAGTGCAGTCCTTCGCCCTACCGTTTATACACACCTCGGTTGGTGGCGATTGCGACTGTATACCCTCCCTGGATAACTTATTTATATAAAATCCAGCGCTCTTCTTAACGCAGGGGACTTTAGAGGGCAGTCTACACTCCGTTTAGCCGAGGATACGGAACTTAATAAATCAGCCATCGGCAGTAGCCTCACGGTCACCACCGCCCCAAACATATACCCCAAACCCAACAACATCTCAGCTTGGCAATGCTGTCTGAAAAACGCCTGAAAGCTTCATGACTGAATACTGACAGGCCATTAAAAACTTATCGAGTCGCTTGCTGCTGTTGACGGCGCTGTTGTTGACGCATCGCTTGCTTGGCTTGTTTTTCCGGCGTCATTGTGTCATGGCAACGAGGACAGCAAATACCTCGCTGATAGTGGGGATGAGCGCGATCGCCCTCACTGACCGGATACCCACAGGCATAACACAGCTCATGGCTACCTGGTTGCAAACCATGACGCACTGCTACGCGTTCATCAAAGACAAAGCATTCACCTTGCCACAAACTCTCAGTTTCAGGCACCTCTTCTAAATACTTGAGAATCCCTCCTTGCAGATGATATACCTCTTGAAATCCTTGTTTTAGCAAGTAGGCAGTCGCTTTTTCACAACGAATGCCCCCCGTGCAGAACATCGCCACCTTCTTATGTTGTTGAGGATCAAGGTGCGTGGCCAGGTATGCCGGAAGTTCTCGAAAAGACTCAGTATGAGGATTCACCGCACCCTGAAATGTCCCGATATTCACTTCATAATCGTTGCGAGCATCTACCAGCAGCACCTCCGGATCGCTGATGACTTGATTCCATTGTGTCGGCATTACATAGGTGCCAACCTGTTCAGCAGGGTTAGCGTCTGGTTGCCCGATCGTGACAATCTCTCGCTTAACTTTGATTTTCAGACGGCCAAAAGGATGGTCAGCAGCAGTCGAAAATTTTGCCGTTAAGTCGGTAAAACGGGGATCAGTTCGTAACTCCTTTAGCAATCGTTCAATACTAGCCTCGGCCCCTGAGACTGTCGCATTGATACCCTCGGACGCTAGCAAAATCGTGCCTTGCAGGCCTAAGTGATCGCAACAAGTTTGCAGTGATCGCTGCAGTCCCTCACAATCTTCAACCGTCACAAACTTATAAAACGTGGCCACAACAACAGACATAGGGAGTCCAGTTTGGGCGCAAGCCCATCTATCAAAATTTCGCGATCTTCATTCTACAAACGATATTGCCGGTAGACCTCAGCAGCAGACCGATGCAATAGGGAATGACGATAGACTAGCTCAGCCATATTTTTGTCGTAGCCCCCACCAATCACACAGGCCACTGGATATCCCGCAGCGATGCAGGTACCCAGGACAAAGCGATCGCGTTCATAAATTCCGATATTGGTCAGAGCTAGTTTGCCAAGGCGATCTCGCCCATGTACATCGGCACCAGCATCATAGAGCACCAAATCAGGCTTGACCTGGCTCAGCAATCTGGGCAAATAAGCCTGGACTTTAGACAGATAGTCTTCATCACCCATCCCCTCTGCTAAGGGAATGTCCAGATCGCTGCGTTGCTTTTGACGCGGAAAGTTCACATCGCAGTGCATGGAAAAGGTAAAAACACGGGGGTCATCACGAAAAATCCAAGCCGTACCGTCCCCTTGATGCACATCTAGGTCAACAATCAAGATGCGTCGAACGCGGTTTTGATGGAGCAGGAGTCGAGCAGCGATCGCCAAATCGTTGAAAATGCAAAACCCTGAACCATAGTCTGGGAAGGCGTGATGAGTACCTCCAGCAGTATTACAAGCCAAGCCATGACTCAGCGCCAGCTTAGCCGTGAGAATGGTGCCCCCGACCGCCGTACACGTTCGCTTCACTAAATTAGGACTCCACGGCAACCCAATGCGACGCTGGGCTTTTGCATCTAGAGTTCCATTAATGTAAGCCTGTACATACTCAGCCGTGTGAACTTGCTGAATCCAAGCTTGCGGGGGTGCGCCTGGTTGGTAAATTTGGTCAACCGCCACCACGCCGTCGTTTACTAGTAAGTTGCGTAACCGACCAAATTTCGGCATCGGAAAGCGATGCTCAAGCGGCAACGGTGCGACATAGTCGGGATGATAAACAATGGGTAAACCAGTCAAGGCGAGAACCCGAGATATCGTCAGCAAGTTCTTTAATCTTTACTCAAGATTAAACTGAGCGGTAGGATTATTGAGGTAGCTCAAAGACCCTTAGCGATAACTCTCATCTCGGCAGTGTTTTGGTCAGGCCTAAGGCGATGTCGTCGATTGAGCCTGAACTAAGTATCCACAGCGATGCTCACCTTGCACCAGCCAATGAGTCCGCTGCACTGAGCAGTCAGGCAATGCCATCTGAAACATCTCTAGCTCGTGCCCGCAAACACTGGGAAAATTTTCCGCGATCTGAGCAATGGCGCAGTTGTATTCAGTAATGATGTAGCAAGGAGCAGTGGTACAGATCTCCCCGTCCGGTTCAGCAACATGCCATTCAGCCATGTAACCCTCGGCCTTACGCAAACTGACCAGGCGATCGACTCGTTCCTCAATCGTGCCCTCACCCACTCGCTCCTGATATTCTTTGGCTTTGCGCTCCCATTGCTTTTGCAAAATGGTGCGAACCTGATCTTTGCCAACAGTGTCAGCCAGCGTATCTAACAGCGAAATAGCGAACTCATCGTATTGAGCCGGAAAGCGATCGCGTCCTTTACGGCTCAGTTGATACAAATAATTTGGTCGCCCCATTCCTGCTTGTACCGTACGGTTCTCAATGAGTTGTTCTGCAGTCAAATCCTTGAGATGACGACGAATAGCCTGAGGACTCACTCCCAGAGAGTCGGCCAACGCTTGAGCACTCGCCTCTCCCTGTTTAAGGAGATACTGCAAGATATCGTCTTTGGTCGAGACTGGCTGGAGAGAAGTCATGGGCTAAAAACCGTTTCAAAACCGATAGACGGGTCACTTAAGCAACTCTGCTTGGGATGTCATCTGGGATACCAGAGAATCAGAGGGTTGCTGCCGATTACTAGCAGCAGTCCCCCACACTGAGTGAAGAATCACCCACAACAAGGTGGCTTGCCTGCTACTTTAGCAACATTTTGGTTGCTTTACTTTGACAACATTCATGTTGCTAAAGTAGTCTGAGAATAAGTTGAGCAACTTACACAACTTTCAAGTTGCTTTAATTATAAGATTGAACAGTCAAGACGCCATCCATTTAGAAGAGCAGATGCAAGACACCAACGCTACCACTCAAGCGACAGAAAAGAATTTGGAGCTGATGCGCAATTTTGCGCAGAGCTACGCAAAGCGTACGGGCACTTATTTTTGTGCCGATCTCGGCGTGACCGCAGTCGTACTAGAGGGCTTGGCCAAGCATAAGGATGACCTAGGCGCGCCCCTTTGCCCCTGCCGCCATTACGAAGATAAGGAAGCGGAAGCTAAAGCGAGCTTTTGGAATTGTCCCTGCGTACCGATGCAGGAGCGTCATGAATGTCACTGCATGCTGTTTTTGAAGGACGACAATCCTTTCGCCGGAGATAAGCAAGAGATTTCCTTTGACGAAATTCGCTCTGAAACTGACAAGTACTGATTTTGCTAGTTGCGACAGCGCCTTGGTTTAAGGCGTGCGATCGCGACTTTCCCCATTTGTAGACATCACCCCTTCTACGTTTATGACTACTTCCGTCCGATCACTGGTTAGCGAACCTTACAAGTACGGCTTCACAACTGATATTGAGGCTGACACGATTCCGCGCGGCCTGAGTGAAGACACGGTTCGTCTAATTTCTGCAAAGAAAGAGGAACCTGAGTTCATGTTGGAGTTTCGGCTCAAGGCTTATCGCAAATGGCTGACCATGGCCGAACCCGACTGGGCAAACGTCGGGTATCCCCCCATCAACTATCAAGACATCATCTATTACTCTGCTCCCAAGCAAGAGAAGAAAAAGCTGAACAGCCTGGATGAAGCTGACCCAGCATTGTTGGAAACCTTTGAGAAGCTGGGCTTGCCCCTCTCCGAGCAGAAACGCTTGGCGAATGTGGCTGTCGATGCCGTTTTTGACAGCGTTTCCATTGGGACTACCTACAAAGAGAAGCTAGCGGAAGACGGGGTGATTTTTTGCTCAATTTCTGAAGCCTTAGAAGAACATCCAGAGCTGGTTGAGAAGTATTTGGGGAGCGTTGTCCCCATTGGGGATAACTACTTCGCTGCGTTGAACTCAGCAGTGTTTAGTGATGGCTCCTTCGTCTACATCCCCAAAAACACGAAGTGCCCGATGGATCTGTCGACGTACTTCCGCATCAATAATGGCGATTCTGGTCAGTTTGAGCGGACGCTGATTGTGGCGGAAGAAGGGAGTTCCGTTACCTATTTGGAAGGGTGTACTGCTCCGATGTACGACAGCAATCAGCTACACGCTGCCGTGGTGGAATTGGTCGCGCTCGACAATGCCGAAATCAAGTATTCCACCGTCCAAAATTGGTTCGCTGGCGATAAAGATGGCAAAGGGGGGATCTACAACTTCGTAACGAAACGGGGCATGTGTCACACCAACGCCAAAATCTCTTGGACTCAGGTGGAGACGGGCTCTGCCATCACTTGGAAATACCCCAGTTGTGTGCTTCTAGGCGATAACTCGGTTGGTGAGTTCTACTCTGTTGCATTGACGAACAACATGCAGCAGGCAGATACTGGTACCAAGATGGTTCACGTCGGCAAAAATACTCGCAGCACCATCGTGTCGAAGGGCATTTCTGCCGGTAATTCCAAGAACAGCTATCGCGGCTTAGTGAAGATTGGCCCCAAAGCCGAGGGTGCACGGAACTACTCTCAATGCGACTCGATGCTGATTGGCGATACCTCCAACGCCAACACGTATCCTTACATCCAGGTACAAAATAATAGCGCCCAAGTTGAGCACGAGGCGTCTACATCCAAAATTGGTGAAGACCAACTGTTCTATTTTGCTCAGCGAGGCATCTCTCCTGAAGATGCGGTATCGATGATCATCAGCGGCTTTTGTCGTGAAGTGTTCAACGAGTTGCCCATGGAATTTGCAGCAGAGGCCGATAAGTTGATGGCCCTGAAGCTAGAGAACGCCGTTGGCTAGAGGTATTCGTTTAAGGATATTGAAAGGGCGATCGCAAACAGTCCCTTTGAATCTCCCTAATTTATTGGATCGAATTTGACGTAGTTAGGATTGCCAGACCCCAGACCCATGATTAACGAGAACAGCGAAGTAATATTGTCCGTGCGTGACCTGCGCGCCACCGTTGACGGCACTGAAATTCTCAAGGGCCTCAGCCTTGAAGTTAAAGCCGGAGAAGTTCACGCCATCATGGGACTAAACGGGTCAGGCAAGAGTACCTTCTCAAAAGTGCTGGCCGGCCATCCAGATTACGAAATGACCAGCGGCTCGATTCAGTTCAAAGGGGTCGATATCTCTGAACTGGAGCCCCATGAACGGGCCACCAACGGTATCTTTCTGGCGTTTCAATATCCCCTTGAAATTCCGGGGGTGAGCAACCGTGACTTTCTGCGAGTTGCTTTTAATGCCCATCGCAAAGCCC
Organism: uncultured Halomicronema sp.; assembly: GCA_964563415.1. Lineage (GTDB taxonomy): Bacteria > Cyanobacteriota > Cyanobacteriia > Phormidesmidales > Phormidesmidaceae > Halomicronema. Next base: position 3,979 of record CAZLYS010000002.1, on the reverse strand, counting down.
AGGGCGAAGACGAAATCGACGTTTTCGACTTTGACGACCTGATCGAAGAAAAGCTCGAAGTAGTCAAAATGGACGCCGCTTTCTTGGATCGCAGCGTCAATGAAGGCTTCTCTGGCGGCGAGAAAAAGCGGAACGAGATTCTGCAAATGGCGCTGCTAGAGCCGACACTTTCAATCCTGGATGAAACTGATTCGGGCCTGGATATTGACGCCCTGAAAACGGTGGCCTCCGGAGTCAACCAGCTCACCAATCCTGATAATGCCGTGGTCATGATTACTCACTATCAGCGCTTGCTCAACTACATCGTGCCGGACTATGTCCATGTCATGGCCGATGGTCGCATCATCACCACGGGCGGCAAAGAGCTCGCTGAACGTCTGGAAGCAGAAGGCTACGAAGAAATTCTGGCAGAGCACACAGCAGGGGTGGCGTAATGTCGATTCAAGTTTCTAGCTCCGATACCGTGACCCAATCGACTAAGCGCGAGCAGCGGCAGACATATCTGAAGTCTTTGCTCAACACTGTGCAAGCGCAGGTGCCGGAAACGCTCGCGCTCAAGGATTTACGCGTCAAAGCTAAAGCGATCGTCAACGAGCACACCTTTCCTTCCAACCGGGAGGAAGACTGGCGCTTTACAGATCTCAGTCCGATGCTGTCGATACCGTTTCAAGCAGCCAACAGTCCTACAGACATTGATCTAGGCATGTTGGAGCAGGTGAAGATGCCCGAAGCGATCGCCTGCATCGTGCTGGTTAATGGTCAATACAACGAAGCCCTGTCAGATATCGGCCAGCTCCCGGCGGGCATTGTAGTGGGAAACCTGGCATCGCTGGTAGAAGCGCCTTTGGCTGACACCTTCACCGCTCGCCTGGCCACCTCCAACGGCGGTCATGAAGTCTTTACCGCCTTGAATACCACGGGCTTTCAAGATGTGGCAGTGGTCTATGTGCCTCGCAATCAGGTTTTAGACCAGCCCGTTCAGGTTGTGTATTTGTCAGTCGTCGGTGATGAAGCCACAATCACGAATTCTCGTTGTTTGGTGATCGCGGAATCGGGCAGTGCGCTCACCGTCGTCGAAGACTTCTTTGGGGCAGAGAACAGCGATTATTTCAACAACAGCGTCACCGAAGTCTGGGCAGACGACAACGCTCAAGTAACCCATGTACGCCTCCAAAGAGAGGGTACTGGCACCTTCCACATTGGCAAAACCGCCATTACTCAGGGGCGTGACAGTCGCTACACGATTGTCCCCGTAACTTTGGGGGCAAGAGTTTCGCGACATAACTTAGAGATTTACCAAGCTGGGCCGCAAACCGATACAAATTTGTATGGGCTGACGGCGATCTCTCAATCCCAGCTGGCAGATACCCATAGTCTGATTGCCATGAATCATCCCCACGGCACTGCCGAACAGCTCCACAAAGCCATTATTGATGACGCAGGCCACGCCGTTTTTAACGGTAGAGTATGGGTACCCCACGATGCCCAACTTACCAATGCGAGTCAGCTCAACCGCAATTTGCTGCTGTCGGGGAAGGCGCGAGTTGATACCAAACCGGAACTCGACATCGTGGCTGACAATGTGAAGTGTGCCCACGGGGCAACGGTTAGCCAGCTAGACGCCAACGAAGTGTTCTATCTGCAAAGTCGTGGCATTAGCGCTGAGGCTGCTCAGCGGCTCTTGATTTACGGATTTGCGATGGACATTATCGATCGCATTCCGGTGCCCTCCTTAAAGCAATCGCTGATTGAGATCGTGGCTCAGCGATCGCTCTAGTTAAGCTACCTGTAAGGTTGCATACTCCCCTACTGTTTGAATGGTTTCTATGACTCTGGCCCAAGAACTGTCTCTCGCTGCTAAGGTTCGTGATGACTTCCCGATTCTGCATCAGGAAGTCAACGGGCACCCGTTGGTGTATTTCGACAACGCCGCCACGTCCCAGAAGCCGAAACAGGTACTAGATGTCATCCGGCATTACTACGAAAGGGATAACGCTAATGTGCATCGCGGCGTCCATGCCCTGAGCGCGCGGGCAACGGATGCCTATGAAGGGGCACGGGACAAAATTGCCGCATTCATCAATGCCGCCTCGCGGGATGAAATTGTCTTTACCCGCAACGCCAGTGAAGCCATTAATTTAGTGGCTTATGCCTGGGGCATGAATACCTTACAGGCGGGGGATGAAATTATTCTCTCAGTGATGGAGCATCACAGTAACCTGGTGCCCTGGCAGTTTGTGGCTCAGCGGACGGGCGCAGTACTGAAGTTTGTCGGCCTGACCGAGACCCAAGAGCTGAATATGGATGAGCTGCGATCGCACCTCTCCGAAAAGACTAAACTCATCGCCGTTAATCACGTTTCCAACACGTTGGGCTGCATCAACCCGGTCAAGGATATTGTGACCCTAGCGAATCGCTATGGCGCGCGCGTGCTGATCGACGCTTGCCAGAGCACGCCCCACATGTCCCTAGATGTGCAAGCCCTGGGCTGTGACTGGTTAGTGGCATCAGGCCATAAAATGTGTGGCCCCACGGGCGCAGGTTTCCTCTACGGCAAATTAGCTCTGCTGCAGGAAATGCCCCCGTTCTTAGGCGGGGGTGAGATGATCGCCGATGTGTTTCTGGATCATTCCACCTATGCAGAGCTACCCCATAAGTTTGAAGCGGGCACCCCAGCGATTTCAGAAGCGATCGCGTTAGGGGCAGCAGTGGATTATTTGAACGCGATCGGCATGGATAAAATCGCCGATTACGAACATGAGCTGACAGCGTATCTGTATCAGCAAATTAATCAAGTCCCCCACGTCACCCTCTATGGTCCTCAACCACAAACAGATGGATCGGGAAGAGCTGCCCTAGCGACCTTCACGGTAGAGGGCGTTCATGCGCAAGACCTCTCAACGCTGTTAGATCAGTCAGGCATCGCCATTCGTTCTGGACACCATTGCACCCAACCACTGCATCGCATCTTAGACGTGAGTTCGACAGCCCGAGCGAGTCTATATTTCTACAACACCCGCGAAGAGATTGATGTGTTCATCGCAGCCCTGAAGGACACCATCGACTTTTTTGCTAGCGTGTTTGATGACGACTGAAAAGTTTGAGTCGCAGCATGAGCACAACGTATTTGAGCGACCTTAGTTTGTGGATTGATTAAACTACTCACCTCTTGCGGGAGCGTCTTTGTCATGAAATTGACTTGCTCAATTTGATCGAAGAGATTGAAGACTTGAGCAACAGCGAACGCCGAGGACTGGTCAGTCAACTGACTCGTTTACTGATTCACTTGATCAAGTGGCAATATCAGCCCCAATGTCGTTCTGATATAGCGAAAGGCAAAAGGCAGAAACAAAAGCTTTGCCGTGCAAAGGGTGCGGCAGTTCCGGGTGTTCTGACCAAGCTGCGGATTACTGTAGTTGGCTCAACTCGCTTACCAATGCCCGTCCTCAAATTGACCTGATGATTGAAGATAACCCTCGCCTCAAACGCTATCCAGCAGAAAAGCTCGAGGAGAGTTATCAACGCGCTCGCCGCCAAGCGACAAAACAGACACATTTAACCATTTCAGTTTTTCCAGAGATCTGTCCTGATGTCATAGGGAATGTGCTGGTGGAAAACTGGCTCCCGGAGAATCAATAATCCCCATAGTTCAATTATCGACAGCGTCATATTTGTCAAGTTGGCAACCAGCTGTTGAAAAAATCCTGGAACTATAATGATTAGCAATGCTTTTCATGCCTTGAGACACTGACTTGATCAAGTGCTGGGGCCGTTGCCATGACCACCCTTGATACCGCGACTAAACAGTCACTCCAAAACGCCCTTTACGCCTACATCAACGAGTATGGTGGCCAATCCCTAGCAGAGGCGCGGGCGATCGCGGGGGCGCTCCTCTCAATACAAGAGCAGTCGGGCGCACTCCCAACCCTAGGCTGGGGCATTGAGCAATGGGTAGACGACTTGGTCATCGACCTTGACC
>CAZLYS010000001.1:0-21728 GCA_964563415.1 uncultured Halomicronema sp. | reverse complement strand
TCAGAATTGGGGGACGGAAGGGGGCTTCCAGAAGTCTCGCGAGTTTGCGAAATATTTCGCCAGCGGTATCAATATTGCAAGCACAAAAAAGGAGCACCTTACGGGGTGCTCCTAGATCTTTCAGTTGCTCAGGGCAGCACGATCGCTCCTCTACTTTTTGGCCTGTTGGTAATACCGTGGCGACCCTTGCTCAGTCACAAAGTGACAGGTTCGATAAGCGCGGAAAAAGCTTTGCCAAATTGGGGTGTTGGACTTGCGGTAATAGCTACCCAACACCGGCTTAATTGCTTCAGTTGCTGTCTGTAAGTGATAGTGTGGAATGCTCAGAAAAATGTGATGGGCAACATGGGTGCCGATATCGTGATGAATGGGGTTAAAGATTCCGTAGTCGCGGTCAATGGTCGAAAGCGCTCCTTTCAAAAAGAACCAATCTTCATCTGGATACCAAGGAATATCTTCCTCGGTGTGGTGCAAATAGGTGACTAAGTCTAGCCACATCACAAAGATTACGTAGGGTACACCATAGTAGGCGACCAGAGCGAGCCAGCCAATTTGGCTGCCTACCAAGCCGAGCAGTGCCACCATACCCAACAGCCACACGGTGCTAGTGATGACATCCCATTTTTCACTGGGCTTAAAGAGGGGACTGTTGGGTAAGAAATGAGAACCCCCAGGACGGCTGGGCGATCGCTGAAATAAATAAACCGGGTATGCAATTAACGGAAGATAGAACCTCACCAACTTTTCGGGCCAAGTCATCTCGTTGTATTTCGTCTCACTGACGGGGTACCAGCTTTCGTCGGTATCTAAATTGCCTGTGTTGGCGTGGTGGGTGCGGTGGCTAATGCGCCAACCATGAAAGGGCACCAAAATCGGTGTGTGGCTGAGATGTCCGATTAGGTTGTTCACCCATTTGTACTTAGAGAACGAGCCGTGGCCGCAGTCATGGCCCACCACAAATAAAGCCCAAAACAGAGTGCCTTGAGCAAACCAGTAAATAGGCCACAACCACCAAGCCTGAATGGTGGTGGCGGTGACGAACAGGCCGGTGATAATGCCAATGTCGAGAAAAAAGTAGGCGAGCGATCGCCCTAAAGAAGGCTCGAAACAATAGCTTGGAATCGCTGAGCGTATATCTTTGAGCGTAAATGGTAGCTCGTGGGGTACGGTTAATCGGTTAGCAGGCGCTGACTGTGAGCCTTGAGCAGGATGAGATTGTAATTGCACAGTAGAGTGATTCCATCAAGTACATTCGCGAAATCGGTTGGCCAATAGCCTCGGCGAGCCATGGCCAAAAACAGCTCAGCAGCGTAAAACACAATACGGGTGTTCAGCTTTACGCTGCTGGTGTTAATCAATAAAAACCGTCACCTAACGTAAGCTTTGAAAAGTACGGTAAGCATTGAGTTCGTCATACAAGTGACACTGACGAGTAATTTGCGTCATCAGCTGCCACGAAAACTGGCGGACATGAATGTGTTCACCCCAATTGCCGATCAAACTCCGGTGCGCTCTGCGCAGGTTGTAGGAAGGGATGCCGACTGATAGATGGTGGGGGACATGCACATTGATATCGTGGCAGAGCACCTCAACCCACTGGGGATAAGCACAATGTACAGTGCCTGTAAGTTGTGCCGGGACTGCTGACCACTGGTCTTCAGGATGAAACTGAATTTCAGGAATTGTGTGATGCACGATGGTGAAGGTACTCATCCAAAAGTGGTAGACCAACCAAGGCATCAACCAAAACTTCACAATGCCCCAAAGTCCCAGGGTGAAATACATCGTTGGGAAGAAGATGGCAGCAAAGATGACGACGACCGCGACAGAGGTTTTGATGGCTCGGCGATCGCGCTCGGCAAAATTATTCACTCTAAAATGCAGCACTGCCCAGTGAGCAATAGAACCCGTCCACCAGAAACTCCCCCGTAGGAAACGATAGCCAGTCTGCAGCCATTGTGGCGACGACTGAAAGGCTTCTACCGTCCAAGGCTCCCAGGCGTTATCAACATGCAGCTTATTGGTATGGACATGATGGTGATCATGCAAAACCCGCCAACTATGGAAGGGATAGATGAGCGGCATCATCATAATGTGACCCACCCAATTGTTGACCCAGCGCTGCTTAGCAAAAGACCGATGGCCACAGTCATGACCGATGACGAACAAGCCAGTGGCTGCAGTGCCTGCGAAGAACCAGGCAAAGGGTAGTAAAAACCAGGGGACTAGAGCGATCGCGCTGATGCCTGCAGTGACACCTAGTACAGTAATTAGCACTGATAGCCAAGCTTTACGCCAGTCTTTTTCAAAGCAAGATTTAGGAATTGTGCGGATAACGTCGCTCAGTTTTAGCTCATGCAGCTTAGGAGCAGTTGCTGCCGGGGAAACGGCCCTGGCAGAAGACGGTAAGGTAGCAGTCATTCATAGCCTCAGATAAGTATCAGACTGGGTTAGAGCGCTGCTCCAACCAAACCGCTCTCTTGCTGCTGACATGTCGATAAAGCACTAGAGCGTTTCGACTGCTAAAGTCCTTCTAAGGAAAACAATGAGCAGCTCAAGATTTTTTTAAGAGTCTGATATACAAACCTTAACAGTCTACCCTACGAGGGTGTCTTCTTTTTCCACGATGTTGCTCAAATGCGGGTTTTAGAGTGTGGTACTAGTAGTTGGTGTACCGCCGATCAATCAAGGTTGATGGTTTAGGGAATGACAGCCATCCCACGTTTCTGGCAACGAGGAGGCTGTAATGCGGTGGCATTTAAGCCTAAAACCCAAGATCGGCTTTAGCGGCTTCTGACGCGCGAAACAGCGGCTCATCGGGCATGTCTTCCCAGGCAGTGGCACCGACTTCCTGATAGAACTGGGAGTCATAGGCACGGGTGCGGACGACGACGGGCATTGGGGTCGCATGACCAAGAATCAAGGCTTGCTGTTTGGAATCGAGTTTTGCGAGAACCGATCGCAGGCTTTGGGCACCTGAAACTCCTGTGAAAATCGCGTCGATGTCTTTTTCATCATTGAGTAAGGCGGTAATGCGGGTGCCAATTTGTGACATGACTTCGTTATCAATACCTGAGGGGCGTTGGTCGACGACTAGCAGCGTGACGAAATACTTGCGCATCTCGCGGGCAATGGTGCCAAAAATGGTTTGTCGCGCTGTCGCTGGATCGAGAAACCGATGGGCTTCTTCAATCGTGATCATGAGCTGTTGGGGGCGATCGCTGGGATTCTTGGTCTGCAGAAAGCGCTCGGCTTTTTGCACGTAAATGGCGTGGATGCGGCGGGCGATCACGTTGGTCGCCAACATATAAGACAGCAGATTGGACTGCGAGCCAAATTCCACAATGACGTGTTTTCCGCCATCGATCGCGGCCAAAATTTGTCCGACATAGTTGTGGGGGCAAGCCGCGCGGATGTATTTCAGATCGGCTAAGCGATTCAATTTTCGCTGTAGCGCCATGATGGAAGACTTATTTCCCATCTTGGTTTCACAGAAGTCTTGAATCTCTTCATTGGTCATGGCTAGCAGACGGTTAATCCAGCCTTTGCCAAATTCGTTGCGGAGAATAATAGCGTTCTCCAAGCTGGCCTCTGAAAGGTTCAACTCTCCCCGTACCAGCATTAAATCTTCAACATCAATCTGGTCGAAACTGATGTATAGCTCTTGGGCATCGCGTACACCGCGTCGTTTTGTTGCCTCAGGATCGAGGGTGAAAATCTGTACCTGGCCGGGAAACAACTGCCGCAAGCCTTTGACGGTACTGAAGTTTTTGCCTTCGCTGACGGCTTCCCAGCCATATTCCGAATGCATGTCGAAAATCAGGTTCACTGCTGCCTGCCGCTGAATTGTGCCGGACAGCAAAACGCGAGTAAGAAAAGACTTGCCCGTGCCTGATTTGCCAAAAATACCGTTGCTGCGCTCAACAAACCGGTCCAGATCTAGACAAATCGGCACGTTCATATCAATGGGCTGGCCAATGACAAAATTGCGACGATGGGGATCGTCTTCCCAACCAAACACAATCCGAAAGTCTCGCTCTGCCGCGTCATAGACTTGGCTGAAATGGCTGGGAATCGTTTTAACTGGCAAGAGTTCAACTTGAGCACTACTCTGGGCTTGGTATGATCCGGCACCATTCCCGGAGCGTTTGGTAGCCTGCTTTGATGGGCTCTTGGCGGCCGCATTCTCTGTTTGCGGTGTCAACATCAGCATCGGACTAAGACTCGCAGTGCCATAGGTGCCGGTGCCGGAGAGCACTTCTTGCAAAAATAAGTTACTAGGCTCGGGTGGGTTTGCCAAAATACGAGCGCTTGCGGTGCCTAAAGCCACGTCGGTCAGCATGCAGAAAAATCGCGATCGCCGTCCTTGCACCACTAAAAATTTCCCTACCCGCATCTCTTCTACCGAGACGTCAGGATGCAGGCGCACTTCCAGTCCGCGAATGAGAGATCCTTCGATGACTGAACCCAGCGGCTTACCAAATTCCATAGGGTCTCTCCAACAGCTTTGCCCGCATGGTCTATCGATTCATCCAATCCTAGTACAATTCTGGTACATTTAGTACATAGGCTCTAGGTTTTGACAGTTAGTCGAGTCTTGCCTGTCGTCAATGCCATCGCCTTTATGGCAGGTAACTAAATTAGACGTCGACGCGCTGAACTTCTGATAGGGGTGCTCAAGGCATGATTGTCTAGGATGTCAAAAAACGCTCAACCCATACGTAACGAAGGTTGAGCGTTCTATCAGTAAGCCGCTAGGGGTATGGTGCAACGACAAAGCCGTTCTAGCGAGAGAAGATGCTTGGGATCTTTTGAGCGTTATTAGATTAGAACTGATAACCCATGCCAGCCTGAATAGCAATCGCTGTGTTGCCCCCATTGCGATAGCCATTAAACGCGATAATGGCGCTGCCAAAGGCAGAAAGACGACTATTGGGGAACATATAGTCGATGCCGGGCTGCAGTACAAAGGCTGTCTGGTTACCGAGAGGGCCAGGATTATCGTCATCCCCAATGGGGAAAGAGGCCCCGGCACCTAGATAGATATCGGTATTCCACGAGAGTGGGTAATCGTATGAAACGGTTGGTACCAATGTAAAGTTATCGAATAGGAAGGCTGTTGCTCGCAAAGAGACGGGCATGCGAAGAAAGCGATAACGGCCTGTCAGAACCATATCTAAACCAGAACCTCTCCCGGTTTCGGATTCTTCTGTCAAGCTAAATCCCGCACCAATACCCACATAGCTACCATACGCAGCCTGGGCATTTGCCGGTTTAGTATCCATTAGGGCAGCGCCACCGGCAATGAGGCCACCTAGAGTTGAGGCGATCGCTGCCTGCGTTAATCGACGTTTAAGCTGTTTCATTTCCGCACCACTCCTCAGGCAGGCAATGTACACGCGATAGATAGTGTTTTCACGAAGCAGTGTGACTATAAGCGAATTCGCCTACAGCCGATGCTGGCCACACTTTTACCAGTTTGTGAAAACCCTTGATACAGCAAGCATTGAGGCTGTAACTAGAGAGACTTCACGGCTTAATTCAAGCAAAGGAATTCAGATCCGCAAGACAATTGTTACAAAGCGTTACGAAGTCCCTGGATCAACCTGTATTCCGCATGCCAGCGGCGATTCCGTTGATGGTGAGTAACGCGCCTCGAAGTAATTCCTCACGACTATACCGGGATTTAATGACCCCAGATATAGCGCTTCGATAATGACGTAAACGTTTCAACAAGGCGACCTGAATAAAGCCGAGGGGGACAATGGTACCGTTGCGCAGATGGACCGATCGCTGCAGGTCAGGATCGCCATCCAGCAAGCGGCGATGGCCGGTAATCGTCAAAATGATTTCTGACGTCTTGCGGAACTCCTCAGAAATTTGCTCAAACAGAACATGGAAACGCTCTTGATCTTCCGGTTGAGTGAGCTCATGTACGTAATGTTCGGCGATTTGTAGGTCAACCTTGGCCAACGTCATTTCCACCTTAGAGATGACCATTTTGAAAAAGGGCCACTTTTGATAGAAATAGCGCAGTAGCTTCAGATTTTCTTCTGGATCTTCTTCCAAAAATTCCATCAGGGCGGTGCCAACGCCATACCAAGCAGGTAGTAGGAACCGCGCTTGAGTCCAGCTAAACACCCAAGGAATGGCCCGCAGACTATCCAGTGTCTTTTTACCTTTGCGGCGAGCGGGGCGAGAGCTGATCTGAAGCTGGCTGATTTCCTGAATGGGTGTGACCTCATGGAAGAATTCCACGAAATCGTCTTGTTCGTAAATGAGGGCACGATAATGACGGCGAGAACTGGCTGCGAGTTCTTCCATGATTTCGTTCCAGGGAGCAATTTCGTCGACGCTGCTATGCAACAGGCTACCTTGAATGACGGCAGTGGCCACCGTTTCCAGGTTGTATAGAGCGAGATCAGGCAAATTGTATTTGGATGCCAACACTTCACCCTGTTCGGTAATTTTGATCCGACCATTGAGACTGGCACCTGGTTGCGCCAAAATTGCTTCATAGGCAGGGCCGCCGCCGCGTCCAACTGAGCCGCCCCGGCCATGAAAGATGCGTAGCGCAATACCAAAGTCGTCGGCAGTCGCTTGCAACGCTTGCTGGGCCTTGTGAATTTCCCAGTTGCTACTGAGAAAGCCAGAGTCTTTATTGCTATCGGAATAGCCCAACATGACCTCTTGAATCGGTTGAGTGGAAGAGGCTTCTGCCATGGCACTCTCACCCACAGGGTCATTAGACTTGCCCCCCTGCGTGACGGCTCGATAAAGCGGTAAGTCAAAGACTGATCGCATCACTGAGGGCGCCCGCTTTAAGTCTTCGACGGTTTCAAACAAGGGCACAGGTTGAATGCTTGACTCCCACGTCGCTGGGTCAAATAGGCCCGCTTCTTTGGCTAATAGCAGCACTTCCAACAGATCACTGACTGTATGGCTCATGCTGATGACATAGCTGCGGCAAATCTGGGGGCCAAATTCTCGGTGGAGACGCCGCACCATGCGGAAAGTTTCGACCGTTTCGCAGGTCGTTTCGGAGAAGGGGAGTTCAGCGGGCACTAAGGGACGGCGGGTCTGTAGTTCTTGAATCAGCCAGGCAGTTTTTTCTTCTTCTGACAGTGCGTTATAGGGTTTTGGTAACACCTGTAGATAGGCAGTGATCTCATCAATACAGTCAGAGTGGCGAGAGCTTTCTTGACGTAAATCGAGCTGTGCTAACACAAAGCCATACAGTTCAACCTGGCAAATAATTTGTTCCAAAGCCCCACAGACCAGTCCAGTCGCGTTGAGATCGCCCTGAATTAATCGCAGGTCGGCCAAAAAGTCATCGCCAGAGAGATAAAGCGGGAGCTCGGTCGTGTCGCCTTGATCTTCTTTTAACAGGTCGCCTTGATAGAGTCGCTGACTGCGCAACAGGGTATTTTCTAATCGCTGCTGCATATAGGCGAGCTTGAGGCGATAGGGCTCTTGGCGGTAGCGAATGGCCCAGCGCTCATACAGTTCGGGCATGACCTGTTGGTCTTGATCGAGAGAATCAAGGAGTTCAGGTTGAACTTCGCTCCAGTGCAGAGACAAACTGAGCAGTTTGGTGAGGTGATCGAGAGACTCGATGTATTTCTCTAAAACCAGATTGCGCTGATAGCAGGCGGTTTTCCAGGTGACGTCGGGGGTGACCGAAGGGTTACCATCACGGTCAGCACCGACCCAAGAGCCAAAGCGACAAAACTGTGGTTGCGGAGGCCGTAAGGTCGGGAAAGTATTGTGGAGCGATCGCTTGATGCGCTGATAAAGCTGCGGCAGTGCGTTAAAGAGCACCACGTCAAAATAGTGCAGCGTGTAATCGACTTCGTCCAGTACTGACGGCTTAAACTGGTGCAACTCATCAGTCCGCCACCACAGGCGGATTTCTTCAGTGAGTTGTTCTTTGAGGCTTTCAATTTCCCAGTTAGAGACGCTGCCTAGGGTTTGGGATGAGTCTTCGGCTTGGTCTAGTCGTCGAAATAGGGAGGCAATGCGGCGCTGCTTGTCGCGGATGGTATGCCGCACAATCTCCGTGGGGTGAGCCGTAAAGACTAGCCGAATGTCTAGATTGTCGATTAGTCGCTGAATTAATTGCGGTGGAACATTGAGCTGCTTGAGGGCGGGGAAGAGCCAGTGAAAAGTTCCAGCATCACGATAGCTGGTTGGTAGCAGCTGGTAGTCGAAGGTTGATTTGACCTGCTGTACCGGTTGAGCAGTCTCTGACGGATTGCCTGCGCCGTTTTGTTGAGGGCGGATGGTGGCTAATCCGGCGATCGCCGAAGACGGATCAACTTCCCCATAGGCCGCGCGATATTGTCGCTGTTGCCCCTGCTGCTCATAATGCTGTTCAACGCTATTGATGAGCTGAAAATACAGCGCAAAAGCCCGTGCTGCTCGAATGGCATCTTGCAGCTCTAAATCTTCGACGACCTGCACCACGGTTTGCACACTGGCGGCTCGGGCTGCAGGTGCTTGCCCCTCCACCGAACAAAGGCGGCGTAATTGATGTAGCAGCGTTAACAGCTCATCGCCACATTCATGGCGTAGCACCGACTCCCAGATATCCTCCACCATTTTGATGCGCTGTTGCACTCGCAGACTGTAGGCTGACCCCGGTGGTGTGATTGACACATTGGAAACGGACTCAACAGTGGCTTCGCGGGTAGTTGGCATATTCTCAACAGAAGTAGGCACAATGGCGGTCTATAGACTATAGAGTATCGCTGCAAAACGGCAGAACCTATCAGGGACGCCAATTTAATTAAGAGTTGTTAGAGACTGTCACTATCTAATGGTTAACTCCTTATTTCTGAATGTGGAAGCAGTCCCTAGGTTATGGGGTGAGTGCGGGCGTGAGCATATCGGTGCTCAATCTTTCTGACTGCCAAGCGTTCCGAAAGGCTCGTATGACGCACCTTAAGGTCATTCGTCATCTGAGTCGATCATGTCGGTGATCTCATTTGCGGGCCAGGTGGTGAGGGTCGGTAGCCGTACACCTCGAAAGACCTCTTCGCTGACGATACCGACTTGCTCCAACGTATCGGCTAAGGTCCTCACACCCATCAACGTGATTAAAAACGGTCCTGTTATGAGGCTTATTACCACACTTGAAACGCCTGTGGTGTTTGTGTGCTGAGAAATGCTAGGAGATTGTTGAGAATCTTTAGGTGCGGTTGTCATAGCAACGGAATGTGAAGAAAAGCGGTTTGAGCCAACTGTTCCCAATGTTAAGGGACGCAGTCGTCAGATCGGGGCATTTGAGTGACCTTGCCTGCTGTCAGGTCTTGAGCTGCCGCAACAATAGCTCCATCATCGAGTTACGGAGCTATTGTTGCAGCGCGCAAACTTTTACTGTGAGCGGTCTTCATCGGTTTGAGAGGTGGTTTATCCGGCGGCCAAATCGTTCTAGTGAAATGGATAGGCGTTTGGTTGGCGGCTTTGTTCTAAGAACCTTGCCGAAAAGTGCAAGGCCCTTGTCTGGAAGCTGAAGTCCCCTGCTAGGGAGTGTCTTACATACTCTGAGTAACGACATGGAGCCCCTACCAATGTTAAGCCCTGATGCCTCTACTCAGTTCACTGTTTGGTCGAGCAAAACTTCTCCAATGTGTCCTTTGCCAGGTCTCAGGCCCGCATCTGCAATGACGGTGACATTACCCCAGCCGTTCGCATTCCCCGATTGCTCTCAACTCTATATTCGAGGTTGGCAATATCAGGAGTATGGTCATGGAGAGGCAGCGCTCCGGGTGTTTCAGGAACTGCTGATTATGGGGCGACAGGTGGGGCATTATGGCTGGATCGTTGCGGCTGAGCAGGCGATCGCTGATTTATCGGCTGAGGCGCCCATGGTTCATGCCACCGATACCGTTCACCAACCTTTGACGCCCCCTGACCTGGCAACAGCCGATAAATGTAATCGGGCAGCGGTTCTCCATACGCAGGGAGCTGGGCAAGAAGCTATTCGGGCTTATCAAAAGGTCTTGAGCTATGCGACTCAGGCGGGACATCATTGGGCAATGGCTCGCTGCTTGAATGGGTTGGGTTTGGTTTACTGTGATCAACAGCGGTTTGCCTTGGCAGAGACACGCTTTCGAGCGGCGATGGCGGTGCTGGCTGACATTGCCGCACCGATGCAAAACGCGATCGTTGCCCATAACCTAGGTCTGGCCCACTATGAGCAGGGCCATTATGAGCAAGCTCAAGCGCTATTTCAGAAAGCTTTAGAGTGTTGGCAAACGGGAGAAGACTGCCTGGGTTTAGCGCTGACGTTAGATTACTTGGGCCGGGTTTATGTACACCGAGGGGAATCATGGCTGGCGCTGGGGAGCTTTGAAGCGGCCATTGATGTCCTGAATGACCTTCAAGAAGAGCAAGACGTACGCCAGCAAGCGGCGGCCTTGCTGAGCCAGGTAGCTCACTTCTGTGAGCAAAAGCAACATCTGTATCTGGCGATTACGTATTGGCAGGAAGCGCTCGTAATTTATCAAGATGGCGCTGCTGTGGTTCCTGACATTGTCATTTGGCAGCGGCTCGGGGATTTATATGCCCAAGCAGGCTATATGGCGATCGCTCGCCACTATGCTCAGTGTGTGTGCCAAGCTCGGGAAGTGTGAGGTGACACGGCCACGTTCGTAAGGTCGCAATTAGCAGACACAGGCATCCGCAAAATCAGCGAAGTTGTTTGTGGCATCGGCGGCGATCGCTCATATGGCCTACGTTTGCGAATTGCATGAAATTCTGCCGGATTTTCACCACCGTTCTAGAAAAAGGGACTAAATCTAGGCAAACTCAGGAATGGGATTTGCCGGGGTTCCAAAAATCGTCGCCCTTATCTACGCCATGCTTGATGGAGACAGGATTAAACTGCTGAATACTTAGTTGATTTCTTTACGCTTAACGGCAAGCTGCTTGCCCTCACCCTCAAGTGTGCCGCTGTACAGTAGTGAGTTGTCTCTACTGCTCAGAGGACCTGGCGACTTCTTCTAGCCTGGGTAAGCTCTATAGCAGAATTCGGAAGTCGGAGCTAAAAAGTGCAGCGGATGATGGTTTCAGTCATCTGGAATGATCTGACCAAACTGCGGCTTGCTATATCACTTACGCAATCGCCTCGGTCCGGATGCCTCTGCTTGTAAAGGGCCTTAGACGACGGTGGCTCAGTGATGGTTGCTCACAATTCTTATATTGCTAACTTTAAGAACTCTCAGATGCGTTTTATACAGTCTGTTAAGTGCTGTTCAAGCGACCTGCAGTGCCCATTACAGTGCCAGTTTTGACGGGTGCTTTTTATAAGAACTATCGAATTCTCCATTGGGAACAGGCCCCGCAAGCCGACTCTGGGACGCTAACGTGTAACTAGAAGCTTGTAAAAGCGTGTGAGTTTGCATAGCGGCCACTAGTATTGACAACTGTACATTTCTGACCCAGGTTTTAGGCCAATGGCGTTAGAGCACTCGTAAGTACTGCAAAGATCTGCTGGGTTTTCGCAGATTTACTGGTGAGATTTGACAGACTGCGATATCCTTCACAGCTATATTTTGAGGGTCGCTTTTGGTGCTACCACTCGACTTAACTGTAGTCCGGTTCTATGACTGCCAAGCCGTTTACAATTCACCCTGCACCTGCTGACCAATCCTTGAATGATTGGATTACCCAGCAGCTAGCGCCTAATGCCCGTGTCCAAATGCGGCTTAGGGGTAATGTTTTGCATGTGTTGACTGAAACCCCTCATTCGCTGCATCAGTCTGGCGCGATTACCCGATTAGTCGATGCCCTGGTCAATCATCCTCGCGGCGCAGAAGTCATCACGGCAGTCTATCCGCAGGCGTATCAGATTTATATCTACAGTCGTCGGTTTGGGCAGGCACAACCAGATTGGACAGCGCCGATTTATCTCAACCGCCTAGAGCGTCATCAAACGCAGTTACAGCAGCAGGCTGGGGCCTCGCTCAAAATTGCGGATGCAGTTCAAGGAAGTGATTCCTATCAGGCATCGTCGCTGGAGACTAATGGATGCGCACCTGGCGATTCCACTACTGCGATTGTACTGTCGCATTTAAGCCTGGCTAAGCAAGGAGATCCAGACGCGATCGCCTGGTACTTGAGTGAGGTTTTGAGTTCCCTTGATGTGGGGGTCTGGGTGAGTGTGCGTGCAGCTTCGCGGCCAGTGTCGCGCCATCACGTCACCAGTGAAGCTGAGGCCGAGGCCACAGACTCAGTTTCTGAGACTAATGCTGCTAAGGAAGAGAGCCAACGGCTTTGGGTTTGGTGTGAAGCGGCTTATAGTCCTGATCCCTTGCTGATTGCAGAACCGGTAACGGAGCGGCTCCGACAGCTCTCGCTGACGCACTTCAAAGATGCCGCCATTGTGATTCAAGTGCATGGCGAAGAGACCCCTGATTGGAGTCTCCGCATTGATCTAACCCCAGCTGCAGAAATGCTTCGGGATTGGGCGCGTTGGGGAGATGAAGGGGCGATCGCCCGGTTGCTCAATGAGGTCATCAGCGACCACCACGCAGCAGTCACGGTTGAACGGAAGGATGAGAGTCTGCACTGTATTGTGCGCTCTATCTTAGAGGCCGAGCCGCCCGTCATTCCTGATGAAACAGATCTGATGGCTGCGATTGCTCCGCTGCTAGAAGAGTTGGCACCTCAAGGCATACACCGCCTCATGGTGTACGGCCAAGCGCCAGCAGCGGACACTCCGGAATGGGTCCGCTGCTTGAATTTACCAGCTTTGGAGCACCCTGATCTCGCGCCCGCCCCCACGGAGTTAGCGCAGCAGGGTGATCTCGCGGCTCTGGCGTATTTACTGACGCGTTTACTCAACCCTGACTTAGATGCACAATTGGCGACTGGCGGCATTCGTATTCAGACCTTGCGCCGGGATCAATTGCTGCACATCATGGCTGATGCGCCGATTTGTCCGACACGTCGTCACGTGGTGCCGCAAGTTTTAGATTTTCTGGAATGTATTAACCTGGCCGAGGTCAAGGGCATTCGTTTATATGGTCGGCGAGCTGGGCAACAGCGACCCGCTTGGAGCTTTGGTAAAGATTTTCAAGCGCGGCCTGAGTTGGTTCCTAAGTCAGAACCGATGTTTGCTGTCTCTGACCGCTATGTGGGTGATTTGCTTTCGCGGCCAGATGCCGAGGCGATCGCCCCCAACGACGGTCTCAGGGCTAACGTTGGGGCCATTCAAACTGCTTGGCACCATGGGCTCGATCAGGTGCGACAGTTTCTTTACGATACGCAATTGGTGGTGCCCCAGCGCGAGTTAGTGCGTACGCCACCCACCATTTCTACTGAAGATAGTCAAGATGCGGTCAAAATTGGCCTCGTGTGGGCGGCTGTGGGCCTGTTGCTAGCGTTACAAGTAGATTGGATTTTTGGTCAGCTAGTCAATCCAGGAGCGGTTAATGGGGCTTTGGAGGCGGCGACAGCGGCCGAATCAGATGAAACTGGAGCGGTGACGACTGTGGCGAGTGACACCCCAACAGATACTTGGGAGCGCCGTGACTGGGCAGAGGATGAGCTGCTCGCTGAGACTGCAGGGGCTGGGGTTGGCAACACCGATGCTGTGTTCAACGATGAAGAGTTGATTGCGAGCCCTGATCGCTCCCTAGCTTCAACGCCTGATTTACTTGACCATTCGCCCTATCCCTCGTTTCAGAGTCAGCAGATGAACGAGAAGCTGGCTCTATATCATCAGCGGTTGGCAGAGTCTGGCCCCCCTGATGTGTTGATCATCGGTAGTTCACGGGCGTTACGAGGGGTTGATCCCGCAGCGCTACAGCGCGAGCTGGCGGCTTTAGGGCAGGGTGAACTCAGTATTTTTAATTTTGGCATCAATGGAGCGACGGCTCAGGTCGTGGATCTGATTATTCGGCGCGCTTTAAAGCCCGATCAACTACCGCGCATTATTATCTGGGCGGATGGGGCGAGAGCTTTTAACAGTGGCCGTACAGACATTACGTTCAATGCGATCGCCGCGTCTGAGGGCTATCGTGAGCTGAGCCGTCGTAACCGTGAGGTGGCAACGATGTCCAGCGATGAAGACCTGCCAGATGAACCGATTGCTGCAGTCGAAGACGAGCCGCAGCCGATCGGGGCCGCTCTGCGAGCGAGCTATCAAGCGCTGGATCAAACGTTGAGCGAGCAACTCGGGCAGCGCTCGGCCATTTATGAAGAACGGGACGAGTTGAAAGCCTTTGTGCGCGATCGCTTATTGACGCCATTGATGGCCCCCGTCGCCTTATCCAACGATGCGACCACGGCAGGTCAAAACACGTCCGATATGGCGATTCCAGAGGGCAGTCAAATCGATTTTGATGGTTTTCTGGCTTTAGACGTGCGGTTTAACCCCGCCACCTATTACCAACTGTATGCTCGGGTTGCTGGTGCTTATGACAGCGACTATGAAGACTTTGGGTTACAAGGTGACCAAACGGCGGCCTTTGATGATCTGTTGGACTATACCCAGCAGCAAGATATTCCCGTTATTTTTGTTAATACTCCTCTGACCGATGAGTATTTAGATGGTTATCGCAGTAACGCTGAAGAAGAGTTCCAACGGCTAATGCTGCAATACTCAGCGACTGAAGCCGATTTCATCTTCCGTGATCTCGGTCAGGTGTGGACAGGGCGTTACGATTATTTCTCTGATCCTAGCCATTTGAATCGCTACGGGGCTTATCAGGTATCGTTGCGATTGGCGCAAGACCCGATGATTCCCTGGCCACGCGCCCTTGATTTATCTGCCGCTAATCCTGGTCGTCCTACGCCATGACTTTACCTTCGATTCTGTATGGTCTTTTCTTACTCAGCGTCGTTGGGCTGTATTGGGCGCTAGCGCAGCGATCGCTGCGAATCTGGCTGCTATTGATTGCCAGCATTGTGTTTTACACCTCGCTACAGTTGCATTACGTGCCGCTGATGTTGGCCCTGGTGGGCATTAACTTTTGGCTGGCGCGAGTGCTGCAGATGCCTGCTGACTGGCGGGTGTCTAACGAGCAGTGGCAATTGGCAGAGCAGCAATGGTATCGCCGCCGCCGTTACTGGCTGATTTTTGGCATCACGTTGAATGTGCTGCTACTGCTCGGTTTTAAATACGTGGAAACCTGGCTGAAATGGTGGGTGCCTGACGGGTTTAACCCTGAAGTAGTGGCTGGCAGTTGGCTGGCGATCGCCTTCCCCCTCGGCCTCAGCTTTTTTACCTTTGAATGTATCGCCTACCTGGTCGACGTTTATCGGGGAGCACCAGCGACTAATAGCCTCGTTGAGTTTGCGGCTTACAAACTTTACTTTCCGAAGCTAATCTCTGGGCCGATTACTCGCTTTCATAGCTTTGCTAAGCAGCTTACCGACCAGCCTAGTTTGAATTTGAACTGGACCGTGGAGGGTCTCTGGCTCATCGGCATCGGCGCTGTCAAAAAGGTGCTGATTGCTGACCACATTGGCACCCTGGTTAATCTCAGCTTTGACAATTTGGCGCGGGCGGGCAGTTGGGATCTTTGGCTTGCACTCTTTGCCTATGGCTTACAGCTCTATCTCGATTTCAGCGGTTATGTGGATGTGGCACGGGGCAGTGCCCTATTGATGGGCATCAACCTGCCGCAGAACTTTGACTTTCCCTATATGACGACCAGTATTGCTGACTTTTGGCGACGCTGGCATATCACCCTCGGTGACTGGCTGCGTAACTATCTTTATTTTCCGTTGGGTGGCTCTCGCAAAGGTTTGTCGAGGACGGCAATCAACCTAATGATTGTCATGCTGATTGCTGGGGTCTGGCATGGTAATAACTGGGGCTTTGTCATTTGGGGCGGCATTCATGGTTTGGCCTTAGTTTGCCATCGGTTAAATGCTGTGGTCGCTCAGGGCTGGCAGCCCTTACAGCGGTTTTGGATGAAACCTTGGGGCGTGGTCACGGCTTGGGCTGCGACTCAGGGCTTGATATTTTTTAGCTGGCTCTTTTTCCGCTTGCCTGACCCTCGGCAATACACGTTGGCGCTACAAAAGCTCTGGGGGGTCAATAGTGATTTGCAGTTTGCCCAAAAGGTCTATGTCGAGTCCTTAGGGATGACGGCAACGCAACTCTGGATCTTGCTATGGTTGCTGGTCACCGTCATGATGTTCATTTACTTCGCTCAACGCGAGTTAAAGCTACAGCTCAATTGGCCCGTCAAACTCCTACTAGTGCCGCTGATGCTGTTCACAGCCTGGCAACTCGCCCCGAGTGAAACGCTGTCATACATTTATTTCGACTTCTAAACCAGCTGTAGAGGGGCGCTCGGATCCTGTGGGAGACTAATGCAGTGGGCGCGCCCTGATGAGTGGCGATCGCCTATGGCCCGCTAGTCTCGATGGCATACATGAAGGGGTGCAGCCTGAGGGATACCTCTGGTTGATCCTGCTCGCTTGACTCGCAGGGGAGTTCCTTCTCTGACCATAGGAATTCTGATGGGGAGAGGCCTCTGCAATGTGCAAGGGCAGCCCATCGTGACAATGGGTAAATGCTCGAATTGTTTGTGGTGTTTGGTGTCCATGACTCCTCCTTTGCTGCCTTCTAGGCCTTACGATTTCACGCCAGCGGCTCCAGAAACCCAACAGCGTAAGGCTGATCACATCCGGGTTTGCTTAGAGCAAGATGTGCAATGCCAGCAGATGACGACGGGTTTAGAAAAGTATCGGTTTCGGCATTGCTGCCTGCCAGAATTGGATTGGGACGAGTTGGATCTCTCGAGTACGTTTCTGGGTAAGGCGTTGGGTGCCCCGCTGCTGATTTCCTCGATGACAGGGGGGACTGAACAAGCACGATTGATCAATACTCGATTGGCGATCGCGGCTCAAACGTTTGGCTTGGCTATGGGGGTCGGTTCTCAACGGGTCGCAGTAGAAGCTCCTGACGTGATGGATACGTTTGCTATTCGGCAGTACGCACCAGACTGTCTACTATTTGCCAATTTAGGGGCGGTGCAACTCAACTATGGCTATGACTTAGCAGAATGCCAGCGTGTCGTCGATGCGCTAGAAGCAAATGCGTTAATTTTGCATCTCAATGCTTTGCAAGAGAGTGTACAAACCCGAGGCGATCGCAATTTCAAGGGACTGCTCAATAAAATTGAGACCTTGTGTCAACGCTTGCCCATACCCATCATCGCTAAAGAAGTCGGTAACGGTATTTCTGCCGCTATGGCACAGAAATTAATCGGGGCAGGGGTCGCGGCCATTGATGTGGCAGGGGCAGGGGGGACTTCTTGGGCCAAAGTTGAGGGGGGGCGTGCCAAAGATCCACGTCAGCGTCGCTTAGGTCAGACCTTTGCTGATTGGGGGGTACCAACAGCGGACTGTGTCAGCCAAATCCGCACCATTGCTCCCGAGATTCCTCTAATCGCTTCTGGTGGCATTCGCAATGGGCTGCAAGTGGCTAAAGCGATCGCTCTGGGGGCTGACTTAGTTGGTCTGGCCCATCCCTTTTTGCTCGCAGCCCACGACTCAGAAGAGAGTGTCGCTTTACTTATCGAATGTTTGTTAGAAGAACTGCGTACTGTGTTGCTTTGTACTGGATTTGCCGACTTTGCTACGTTGAAACTCTCTGATGCTCTGCAGCTCGTATAGCAGCAATAGTCTCAGCAAGCGATTCAACTGAGGATGATCTGCAGACGCTCGAAAGTTTGATGCTGTAGCGATGTCTGGCCACGAACAAGCCACGGATAGCTTGATCAATGACTGGCTAAAACTCGTCGTCTGCGTAATTGGGATTCAAGCCAGCTTCGTTGTCACGCTTCGACCCAAGTAATTCCAAGCGTTCCACGCGAATGACGGGAGAAGTGCGTAGGGCTCCAGTGGCTCGATCATTCCACTGATCGAGTTTCAGAGCACCACTGACAC
Source organism: uncultured Halomicronema sp. (assembly GCA_964563415.1). Lineage (GTDB taxonomy): Bacteria > Cyanobacteriota > Cyanobacteriia > Phormidesmidales > Phormidesmidaceae > Halomicronema. The sequence continues at coordinate 3,815 of CAZLYS010000001.1, read as the reverse complement.
CAATCAAGCTGCCCTTACGTACGTAGTTTGCGGCTACCTCAGCGGTCCGGCCCCACATCTCTAGGTTGAACCAATCCGGCTGGTCGGAGTTGCGGGTACGGCGATCAACCGCCAGCGAAAACTTACAAACGACACTGCCTGACTCAAAATATTTCACATCAGGATCACGTCCTGCTCGGCCAACAAGGGTTACGGAATTGATGCTCATGTCAGACTGTCTCCTGATTCTGTCCACAGTGGTGCTGGGCAACGCCACACCAGGCACGCAGCTAATGTACCAAAGCCTCTACCTGTTCGGGGTAGGTTCGTACAAGACTGAATATTCATTCAGTTTGCCCCAAATTTGGCGTAGTTGTCCCGCTGCGGTCGCTGACCCAATGTATTGATTTATAAGACTAGTGGTTGAGTATGAGCGCTAATATGCGCCCTTTTCCTCTGACTGGGGGCAATCATTCTCTAGACGCATTGATACGAAACGTAATAGAATCCACTTCGTCTGCACTGTAATCAGTAACAGACGTTCCCTGAATTAGTGGCTTGGCAAACAGTTGTTCTAATACTAATTGAGCATCTATGGCCTAGCATTAAGTTCGGCGAGTTTACATGTAACCGTCCATTTCGTTCGTTTGGGGGCTAAGTCTCGTGGCTTTGCTTGACCGATTTTCTCTCTCCCGAGACATGGGTATTGACCTGGGTACCGCGAATACCTTGGTGTACGTCTCAGGCAAAGGAGTAGTTCTACAAGAGCCCTCTGTGGTGGCCATCGACCAAGTAGAAAAGAAACCGCTGGCTGTCGGTGAAGAAGCTAAGCGGATGCTGGGGCGTACTCCTGGTAACGTGGCGGCGTTGCGTCCCCTGCGGGATGGGGTGATCGCCGATTTTGACACCGCTGAGCTCATGCTGAAGCATTTTATTCGGCAAGTGCACGAAGGGCGGACGCTGGTTTCTCCTCGCATTGTGATTGGAATTCCCAGTGGTGTCACGGGTGTGGAGCGGCGCGCTGTGATGGATGCAGCGCAGCAGGCCGGTGCTCGTACTGTTTATTTGATTGATGAGCCCGTAGCCGCTGCGATTGGGGCTGGCTTGCCCGTGGCAGAGCCAACAGGCAACTTGGTGATTGATATTGGCGGTGGGACTACTGAAGTCGCCGTTCTCAGCTTGCAGGGCACTGTGCTGAGTGAGTCGGTACGGGTCGCTGGCGACGAATTGAGTGAGTCGATCGCTCAGTATCTTAAGAAAGTGCACAACCTGGTGGTAGGTGAGCGCACAGCCGAAGAAATCAAGATCAAGATTGGGTCTGCTTACCCGAGTCCAGATGATAGCGAACTCATGATGGACGTGCGGGGCTTGCATTTGCTGTCTGGCTTACCGCGTACGGTGACGGTTAAAGCGGGTGAAATTCGTGAAAGCATGGCCGAGCCGCTGGCAGTCATTGTGGAAGCCGTGAAGCGGACGCTAGAGCGCACCCCTCCAGAACTCGCTGCAGACATTATTGACCGAGGCATCATGTTGGCCGGGGGCGGCGCTTTATTGCATGGCTTAGACACTTTGTTGAGCCATGAAACCGGTATCGTTGTTCACGTGGCGGCTGATCCTCTGAGCTGCGTCGTTCTGGGCACTGGACGAGTGCTTGAGAACTTCAGTCAGATGGGCCGCGTCTTTAGTGGTAGTTCCGGTATTTAGGATGGGTTGAGTAGCCATGTTTGCCCTGCGGCGCTGGTGGAATCAATATGCGCTTAAGGCTGGTTTGGTGACCTTAGTCATCGTGGCCGCTTTAGGCATGCGAGAAAATGGCGGTGCCGTGATCTACGAGATGTATCGTTGGGCGACACGCCCGTTTCATCCAGGACCGTCGCGGGAAGCGGTGTTGCAGTCTAGCTATGCTCAAGAGTTGCAACAGCAATTAGTCGAGTTAGAAAGTCAAAATCGCTCGCTACGGCAAATTGTAGAAGGCGATCGCCTGCCTTTGGCTGAAGGGACACCGGCAGCTGTGATTGGTCGCAGTGCCGGAGATTGGTGGCAACAAATCATTATCAGTCGTGGTGAACGTGACGGTATCAGCATGGATGATGTCGTCACCGGGCCAGGCGGGCTGATTGGTCGGGTCACTGCAGTATCGCCCAATAGCAGTCGTGTGTTACTCGTGAGTGACCCGACTAGCCGGGTTGGGGCTCGGGTCAGCCGCAGTCGTGCTACAGGGTATATTCGCGGCACGATGGGCCAACAGGTTGTCATGGAGTTTTTCGACAAAATTCCTGATGTGAAGGTTGGCGATGTGGTAACGACGTCGGCGTATAGTAAGCTTTTCCCTCAAGACATTCCGATTGGTCGAGTGGTGGCTTTGGATCTCGCTAAAAGCCCCGCCCCGGAAGTGACGGTCGAACTCTCTGCACCACTGAATATTGTGGAATGGGTTGAGGTGATTCCCTTTGAACCGAAGGATATTACCCTCCCAGAGGCACAAGGGACGCTGGAAGAGTTGATTCCTACCAATAATGAATTGGTTGATGAGGCGGAGGGCGATCGCACGCCATGACCGCAGGCAGATCGATCAGCTTGGCTCAGCGTCGTCGTTATCGCTGGATCAATATTGGTGTCGTGATTGGCTCTGCTTTAGTCTGCACGTTATTGTTGCCGATGCGGTTGCCGGGGATGGTGCTGCTAGGGGTGAGCCCAAGTTGGCTGCTCATGTGGCTTGTAGCCTGGAGTGTGCAACGTACCAGTCTTGAAGGGGCGATCGCCGGATTTATTCTAGGCCTCATTCAGGACGGACTGACGGGATTTTTTCCCACTCACACTATTGGCTTAACGCTGGTGGGTTTTCTCACGGCTCGAATTCAAAAGCAGCGCTTTATTCAAGAAGACTTTGTCTCGGTCGCCATTATCGTGTTTGGCATGACCGTCTTGGCGCAAACAGCAATGGCACTGCAAATTACGTTGCATCAGCTGGTGAGTAGTACGTCACCGTATCCCAGCTTGCCTGAAATTTGGCTGCAGCATCAGCGTATTGCCCTTAGTTCAGCCATTTTAAGCAGTCTCTGGGCACCAGCTGTTTACTATCCGCTAAGTCGCTGGTGGGCGCATTATGCGCAAGTCATGGAGCCTCCCAGTGGCTAGCTGTCGTTTACACAATCTCTGGCTGCCCTGATGCCGACGGTATCACCGCGCTGAGTCACGCCTTCAGAATCAGGGGCTGACCAACTGCGCTGACCAACTGCACGAAGGCGCATCACCAGTATGTTGGGTCACTCAACGCTTCAACACAGGCACACTGGCCGGATACTGTCTCGATCGCATCACCAGACAGAGATTGGCCTAGCCATCCTTCTGGTTGGGAAAGCTCGCAAGGAGGTTTGATCATCTCGGGTGAAATAGGGCGGAAGCCAACTTTACTGTAGAAACGTGGGTCGCCATAGGTCAGCACAACACTCACGCCTCTGCTCTTTAATTCATTGAGGCCATGATTGATCAAAGCCTGGCCGATGCCTTGACCTTGATGGTCGCTGTGCACAGCCACAGGCGCTAGGATGAACGACTCGATATCCTTCTCAAACTCTAATCGGCTGAAGATGATGGAGCCGACGATTTGCTCCTTGTCTACGGCGATAAAGCAGTACAGATCAGGCTCATCGGTCTTCTCAAACAAATCCTTGGCTAGCTGGCCAACCAGTTTTCCTTCAGCTTCTCCCTCGGACTTTGCAAAGACAGATGCAAAAAGCGACACAATAGCATGTGTGTCATCATGTGTATGAAGTCTGAAATCCATGGCAGTTGTTGAATTTACTGGAAAGCGTACACTCTGACTGGTATATAAC